>JANNCX010000317.1:0-4801 GCA_031387145.1 Salinibacterium sp. | reverse complement strand
CACTACGACGGCAAGCACGTCACGAGCCGAAAGCACGAGCAGGTCTTCGCCGCCGTACTTGACCTCGGTGCCGCCGTACTTGGAGTAGATCACCTTGTCGCCAACGGCGATGTCGAGCGGGATGCGGTTGCCGTTGTCATCGATGCGGCCGGGGCCTACTGCGACGACCTCGCCCTCTTGGGGCTTCTCCTTCGCGGTGTCGGGAATGACGAGGCCAGACGCGGTGGTCTGCTCTGCCTCTACTTGCTTGATGACAATGCGATCCTCGAGCGGCTTAATGGACACCGACACGGTTGACCTCTTTCTGAAAGCTATGGGTTGGCACACTCCCTGTGAGAGTGCCAGAAACAACTATAGAGCCTCGCTAGCACTCGATCAATGCGAGTGCCAGCAGCTACGTTGTATCCATGGATGTTACGGAGCTACGCGAGCTCCTTTCCGCCGAGGGTCTGCGGTTGCTCGACTCACTACCTCGGTATGAGTCGACCGCAGACGTCGTGCAGGTCGTTTCGCAATTGCGCAAGGCCGGGCATCCCCCTGGCCTCGTCGCTGCCGTTCTGAGCCAATCGAAGCTTCGCGCTCGAGCCGAGGCCAAGTTCGGTCCATTTGCCGAGCGGATGCTCTTCACCGAAGCAGGCCTCGAGCAAGCCACCCGATTGAGCGTGGCCGCAATGCATGCGGGCCGATTCCACAGCGCCGGGGTTTCGTGGGTCGCGGATCTCGGGTGCGGAATCGGAGCGGATGCCCTCGCAATCGCCGCGCTAGAGCTAGAGGTCACCGCGGTCGAGCGCGACGAAGTGACTGCCGCCATCGCGGCGTTCAACCTCGCGCCCTGGTCAAACGCTCGAGTGGAGAACCTCGACGCCGAAGACGTCGACCTTGCCGGGGTGGATGGCGTCTACCTCGACCCCGCCCGCCGAAATGCGACGAAGCGGCTGAAGAATCCGTCGGACTGGTCACCTTCGCTCGACTTCGCGTTTGGGCTCGCTCAGCGGTTGCCTACGGGCGTCAAGCTCGGACCGGGAATCGATCGCGACCTCATCCCCGACGACGCGGAAGCGCAATGGGTCTCGGTCGATCGAGATGTTGTCGAACTCGGGTTGTGGTTTGGCGCGCTCGCGCGGCCACGCATTCGCAGAGCTGCCCTAGTCATGGGCGCTCACGGTGCTGCAGAACTCACCGCGAGCGCCGACAGCGACGACGCCGAGGTCGGCGCTCTCGGTGAGTACATCTTCGAGCCCGACGGCGCCGTGATCCGCGCTCGACTCATCGGCGACCTGGCGCGCCGACTCGACTCCCGCATGGTGAGCGATTCGATCGCCTACGTCACGGCAGATGCGCCCGCCGCCACGCCCTTCGCGTCGTGCTTCCGCGTCGTGGCGAACTTCGCGCTTGACCAACGCACGATCAAGCGCGAGCTCGCGGCGCGCGGGATCGGCACGCTCGAGATCAAGAAGCGGGGCGTCGACATCGACCCCGCGGAGTTCCGCACTGCACTTGCCCCCAAGGGCGACGAGAGCGCGACGCTCATCTTGACTCGCGTGCAAGGCAAGCGGCGCGCGCTGCTCGTTGAGCGGGTCTAGCGGTACGCGTCGGTGTGGGAGGAGGATACCGAGAAGGGACTCCGGCGGCGAAACAGGTTGACACATGCATAGTTCGGCTGGCGCGTTTGCGGGAATCGGCAACACCCCGCTCGTTGAATTGCGCCGTATTGTGCCGCGCAACGGAGCACGAATCGTCGCGAAGCTCGAGTGGGCGAATCCCACGGGCAGCATGAAGGATCGGATGGCGCGCACCGCGATCGAGGGTGCCGTACGCGATGGTCGCCTGAAGCCCGGAGGTACCGTCGTCGAGTACTCGGCCGGAACGACCGGCATATCGCTCGCGTTCGCGTGCGCCGCTCTTGGCTACGGATTGCACGTTGTTTTCTCCGATGCCTTCAGCGAAGAGAAGAGACGAACCATGCAGGCGTTTGGGGCCGTCGTAGAAGATGTGAAGAGTGATGGGGGAATGATCACTGAGTCATTGATTAGGGCCATGATTGCGCGGGCGGGCGAGGTCGCGGCGCAACCAGATACATGGTGGTGTGATCAGCTCAACAACCACGATGCCATCACGGGCTACCTGCCGATGGGCGAAGAGATCTGGGCGCAAACCGACGGACACGTCGACGCATTCGTGCACGTGGTTGGCACCGCTCATTCGATTCACGGCGTCGGTCGAGCGCTGCGCTCCCACGACCCTGACGTGCAAATCATCGCGGTCGAACCAACTGAATCGGCGGTACTTTCCGGCGGCGCGACCGGGTCGAATCGAATCGAGGGCATCGGAATCGGCTTCGTGCCACCGCTGTGGGAGCCAGACCAGATCAATGAAATCCTCACGGTCAGTGCGGATGATGCAATGGGCATGGCCCGTCGACTCGCACGCGAGGAGGGCCTCTTTGCGGGCACGTCATCGGGCGCAAATGTCGTTGCGGCCTTGCGAGTCGCAGAACGCCTAGGCTCCGGCGCGACAATAGCGACGATTCTGTGCGACTCCGGCTTGCGCTACCTGTCGACGGAACTCTATCGACCTAGAGGGTCCTCGTGATATCTGCCATGGACACAGTGGATGCACGCACGCGAACGAGTGCGTGTGTGCGACGCACTCCGCTCATGCATGTCGACGCCGACGCATTTGCCGGCGATGTGTGGCTCACGTGCGAGTTCATGCAGCACACGGGCACTTTCAAGGCTCGAGGCATCCAACCGAATCCTCGCGGCACAAGAACGCGGTGAGGTCGACACGGCCGCTGGAATCGTCGTGGGCTCTGGCGGTAACGCGGGACTCGCTTACGCGTTCGCGGCAGCGAGATTGGGTGTTGCTGCAACGGTCATCGTGCCCGAGACGGCTCCCAAGAATAAAGTCGATCGACTTCTCGCTCTCGGCGCAACCGTCATTCAACGCGAAGGCATCCGGAGTCTTCTCGAATCCGACGACAACATCATCGCGGCGCGACGAAGCTTATGGGATGCCTGGCGAATCGTGATCGAGCACGGCGCGGCGGCCGCGTCCTCTGCGCTATCGGCGGGCGCCTACGTGCCGGCGAGAGGTGAGACCGTCGCCGTGATTTTCTGCGGACCCAACACGGACCCGTCGACAATCTAGTAGTTGTAGTACCCGTTCGAGGCGATTGTCGCAATCGCGACGAACCACACAACGACCAAAAGCGCGACGATAAGACCGATGCCGATGCCGATGTACCCCGTGATGAGTCCCGTTAGCCAGAACGCCTTCGCGTAGGGCTGGCGCTTCTGGGCCATGTGACCCATGACGACGGCTGCGATCGACGCAAGGATGAATCCGCCGAGGACGATGCCGCCGATGCCAGCGACCATCGAGCCGATCGACAGCCCTTGCGGAGGCCCTGCCGGCACGGGAACGTAGGGCTGCGGAGCCGCGGCTGCCGGTGCCGAGTAGGGCGAAACGGCTGGAGCGGCGGCAACTGATGCAGCGACGGCAGCGGGTGCGGCTTCGACAGCGGCAGCCGCCGGCTTGCTCGTGCGGGGCTTCGGCTCGACGGGCGGAACGGCCGCAGCAGAGGTGGATTTCGCTGCCGTGGGCGGTACGGGAACGGGGGGAACGGAGTCATCCAAAGTGGCCATGTCTTCGACCCTAACTCATTGGGCTTAACGAAAGTGGGCCCGCACCGATTGGCGCGGGCCCACGAACAAGTGGACTAGTAGCCCGAGAGGCTGCCAACTCCGGCGGCCGCAAAAATCGCGAAGTACGCGATGCCGATGATGATTCCTGCGACGAGACCGAGGTAGCCGAGAATCAGACCGATGATCGCGAGCACGTTGCCCTGCTCGCCCGTCTTCTTGATCTGGCCGAGAGCAATGTGGCCCGTGATGATTCCTGCGAGGCTAATGCCCACGACTGAGGTCACGAGCGAAACGATCGAGAGCACATTCCACTTTGCAGCGGGCGCGCCAACCGGGGCTGGGGTAGATGCCGTCATGAATTTCTCCTTCTAATACGTCAATGGTTGCCTCTAGCGCCACCATCGTGGCAGCACCCCACCAAGGTGTCAACGCGCGCTACGGCGTGTTACTACGCCTGAATCGTCGTAACAGGCAATGTCGAGTCTGCCCCGAACGAGAGGTCGGATGCCGCGTGCCCCGCCATCACGAGTTGCGCCCCGAGGGCGGCGATCATCGCGCCATTGTCTGTGCACAGGTTGAGCGGTGGAATGCGCAATCCAATGCCCGAGGCCGCACACCGCTGCGCCGCGACTTCGCGCACTCGAGCATTGGCAACCACCCCACCGCCGAGCAACAAGCGCGGCACTCCGAGGTCGGTGCATGCTGCAATGGCTTTCGTGAGGAGCACATCGGTGACGGCTTCGCGAAAGCTCGCGGCGACATCCGCTACGGGTACGACTGCGCCTAGATCCCGTTCGCGTTCGACCCAACGAGCGACCGCGGTCTTGAGCCCAGAGAACGAGAAGTCGTAGCGGTGCTTCTCCATGTCTTTGGGCTGGCTCAGGCCGCGCGGAAAGCGGATCGCGTTGGGGTCGCCACCGACCGCCGCTCGGTCGATTTCGGGGCCGCCTGGGTAAGGGAGCCCGAGCAAGCGCGCAACCTTGTCGAACGCCTCCCCCGCGGCGTCATCCACGGTGGCCCCGAGCAGCCGGTACGTGAGATGGTCGCGCATCTCGGCCAGGAACGTGTGACCCCCGGACACGACGAGCGCCACCAACGGGAACTCCGGCTGCGCCTTCGTGGCCTCGTCCTCGCCCGGATCGACGAGCCACGCC
>JANNCX010000302.1:0-3973 GCA_031387145.1 Salinibacterium sp. | reverse complement strand
TCTTGTCGGCCCGCTGCTCGGGCCCACGGTTAAGCTGCGAAATCGCGATGACCGGAACGTTGAGCTCCTTCGCCAGCAGCTTGAGGGCACGGGAGAACTCGCTGACCTCCTGTTGGCGCGACTCGACCTTCTTGCCGCTCGTCATGAGCTGCAGGTCGTTCCCGGCAAGTAGCACTCTCACGAGAGATAGCGACGGGCTCACGCTCGTCGCTATCTCTCGCTAACGAGCGCTTGTCAAGTAATTTATGCACAGGAATGTACTTTTCTTGACAACCCTCAAGCGCGAGTTTAAACATGTTTCTACACACATGGCAAAGTTGTTAAAAGTGCTGGTCAACGGCCGGTAAGACGTTAAGATCCGCCAGTTCTCCACAAGATAGTTCACAGGTTGCTCACATAGCTATCGGCGTTTCGCGCACGTTACACACAGCCCCATCCACAGGCGTGGTTGTTGACGGATAGGCGGGATCTCTATCGTGTGACAGTCCCGGTTCGATTCGTGCGGCTGCTTGCTTCTGACTTCGGCCGGAGTGTCTGCGGTTGACGTTATAACTGAGGCGTAGCGTCATCCACTAGAGGAGTCACATGTCTATTGCTCACCTGGGTCTCGCTGGTGATCAGCGACAGGCTGGCGACGGGCGCGGCGACTCCCGCGGCGATCGGGTACCGCCACACGATTTGCTCGCAGAACAAAGCGCAATCGGCGGAATGCTCTTGAGCAAAGACGCCGTCGCCGACGTCATCGAGACTGTGCGCGGCATCGACTTTTACATTCCCAAGCACGAAGTCATCTTCGACGCCGTCATGTCGCTCTACTCCCACGGCGAACCGACTGACGTCATTGCTGTCACCGATGAGCTCACGAAATCGGGAGATCTCACACGCGCGGGCGGCGCCGAATACCTCCACACCCTCACGGGACTCGTGCCGACCGCGGCCAACGCGGGCTTCTACTCGACGATCGTGGCCGAGAAGGCAGTGCTTCGACGCCTAGTCGAGGCGGGCACGCGCATTGTGCAAATGGGGTACGCGAGCGAAGGCGAAGTTGTCGACCTCGTCAACAACGCTCAAGCCGAGATCTATGCCGTGACAGGTGGTGTCGAGAGCGAAGACTTCGTTCCCTTGACGGATGCCGTGACCACCGCGATTGACGAGATCGAAGCCGCGCGCGGTCGTGACGGAAAGATGGTCGGCGTACCGACGGGATTCAGCGAGCTCGATGAATTGACGAACGGTCTGCACCCGGGCCAACTCATCATCCTCGCGGCTCGCCCCGCGCTCGGTAAGTCGACCCTCGGCCTCGACTTTGCTCGCTCGGCCGCGATCAAGCACGACCTCCCGACGATCATCTTCTCTCTCGAAATGGGTCGAAGCGAGATTGCCATGAGGCTTCTCTCAGCCGAAGCCGCGGTTCCCCTCCAGCACATGCGCAAGGGAACCGTGCACGCCAACGACTGGACAACGATCGCCCAAACTCGCGGTCGAATCAACGACGCTCCCTTGTATATCGACGACAGTCCCAACATGACACTCGTCGAGATTCGCGCAAAGTGTCGGCGGCTAAAACAGCGTGTCGGGCTCAAGATGGTCATCATCGACTACCTGCAACTCATGACGAGCGGCAAGAAGGTCGAGTCGCGCCAGCAAGAGGTGAGCGAGTTCTCTCGAGCGCTCAAGCTTCTCGCGAAGGAGCTCGAAGTGCCCGTCATCGCGATCTCGCAATTGAACCGTGGGCCAGAGCAGCGCGCCGACAAGAAGCCAGCACTGTCTGACCTCCGCGAATCCGGATCGCTCGAGCAAGACGCCGACATGGTCATATTGCTGCACCGCGAAAGCGCGTACGAAGCCGAGAACCCGCGAGCGGGCGAAGCCGATCTCATTATTGCCAAGCACCGTAACGGCCCGACTCGCACGATCACCGTTGGCTTCCACGGTCACTTCTCGCGGTTCGTCGACCTGCCGCCGGGTTCGTAGAATTACACAGTGATCCCTTGGTACGCGCCCGTCGCTCGCGCGGTTCCCGCTCTGCTTCTTGCGATCCTTGTCACGTTCTCGGCTGACCACTCTGCAACTCTGGGTCTCGCGACGTTCGGTGCATTCGCGGTCGCAACGGGAGCAATCATCGGGGGCGTTGCCCTGCGGATGCCCGCAAGTACGGTCCGCACGATCCAGCTGGTTCAGGCGTCCATCGGCATCGCGGCAGGTATCGCGGCCCTCGCACGCATGTCGGGCGGACTGTCGCTCCTCATTCTGCTCGTGTCGGCCTTTGCCGCGCTCACGGGCTTTCTTGAGCTGTATCTCGGGTGGCGCGGAAGGGGTCGTGATCGGTCGGCGCGCGACTGGACTTTTGTGGGTGCGCTCACGATCGTGCTCGCGATCGCGGTGCTGCTTGTTCCCGCCGACTTCATGCAAGTCTTTACTGGGCCTGATGACGTCGAACGGGAGCTCACGGCATCCGTCATCGTCGTGGGTCTCATCGGGGCGTACTGGGCAATAATTGGGCTCTTTCTCGTGATCGCGGGACTATCCCTGAAGTGGGCGGCGCACGACGCCCCGGAAATCGAGGCATCATGACCACTCCGTCGTTTCGCGATCGCATTCGGCCGGTCGAGTTGCTCGCCCTGTCGGGCGGACTCGGCGTCTTCGCGGGCCTCGTCGTCTTGATGTCGACCCGGGACTTCGTGCTCGCCCTCATCTTTCTCGGCATCGCCTTTATCGTGACGATCGTCGTATTGGCGATGCTCGCTCTCGCGGTGAGCCCAACGGGTGACGAGAAGCTCGACATCGAAGACCAGGACCGCGAACAACGCCACTGACGCGCACCGAGCGCTTGTGTTAGCGAACGATGTGCTCCACGAGTGCGCTCGCGAGCCCCGTGTAGGTCGCGGGAGTCATAGCGCGCAACCGGGATTTCGCGTCGTCGCCAATGTCGAGGCCATCGATGAACTCGACGAGTTCGGCTTCGCCAACACGCTTGCCACGAGTGAGTTCCTTGAGGATCGCGTACGGATCTGCAATCGAGCTACGACCCGCTGTGATCTCTGCGCGGATGACCGTTTGAATGGCCTCGCCCAGAATCTCCCAATTCGCATCGAGGTCGGCGGCGAGTGCATCCCGATTGATGTCAATCTCTTTCAAGCCGCGCTCGATGTTGTCGAGAGCGAGCACGGAGTGGCCTAGAGCGACACCCACATTGCGCTGAGTGGTCGAGTCAGTGAGGTCGCGTTGGAGGCGCGACGTCACGAGGGTCGCGGCGAGAGAGTCGAGTAGTGCGCTCGAGAGTTCAAGGTTGGCTTCGGCATTCTCGAAGCGGATGGGGTTGATCTTGTGCGGCATGGTCGACGACCCCGTCGCGCCCGCTTGCGGGATCTGCCGGAAATAACCCATCGAGATGTAGGTCCACACATCCGTGCACAGATTGTGCAATACCCGATTGGCATGACTCACTCGGTTGTAGAGCTCGGCTTGCCAGTCGTGCGACTCGATTTGGGTCGTGAGCGGATTGAACGCGAGACCCAGCGAAGTCACGAATTCGTGCGCGACCGCGGGCCAATCCTGCGTCGCGTCGGCGGCTTGGTGCGCCGCGAATGTGCCCGTTGCACCAGAGAACTTGCCGAGGTACTCGGTCGCCTCTAGTTGCATAACGATGCGCTCGAGTCGGAACACGAAGACGGCGAGCTCCTTGCCCATCGTCGTGGGTGTCGCGGGTTGCCCATGCGTGTGCGCGAGCATCGCGTCATCCCGCAGCTCGATCGCTCGCGCTCGAAGCGCCTCGATGACGGCGTGAAACTTGGGAAGCCAGACTTCACGCATTGCGGCGTGAATCGTGAGTGCGTAGGAGAGGTTGTTGATGTCTTCGCTCGTGCAGGCGAAGTGGGTGAGCTCGGCGATCGGAGTGAGCCCAAGGTCGGTGAGCTTGCGGCGCACAAGGTTCTCGACGGCCTTGACGTCGTGTCGAGTGGTGGCCTCGAGG
>JANNCX010000270.1:0-18159 GCA_031387145.1 Salinibacterium sp. | reverse complement strand
CGGGTCGGCGCGCAATCACGAGCGCACCAACGATCGCGAGCGCGACAGTCACCGAGTCGATTCGAGCGAGCGCGATTGGGCCAAGGAGAACGAGAAACGCGACCCACCACCATGCGACAACAACACGGTCTCGTGCTCTGCCCCAGTCCGTAACAAAACCAAACGCAACGGCATTGAGAATCATGACGATCGAGAGCCACGTGCTCGCGAACTGTTCTGGGCCGAAGATCATCGCTGCGAGCATGGGCAGAAGTGCCAGTACTGGGTACACCCACGCACTATCGATGCCTACCCAGTAGTTCGCGATGAGCGCTTGATCCATCCAGAACTTATAGACAATCGTCACGTCACCAAGCGGCAAACCCGGCGCATAGAGATTGAGTAGTCCGAGCCACAAGTGGGCAAGAACAAAAGCAATCCAGACCGAAATCGGATTCATCACGATTCGAGTCACGGTCACGTTGTCCAGCGTATCGGGCTGGCAAATTTGCAATTGACGCGAGCGGTAGCTCGACTCAACCGATTAGTTCGGCGATCGTCGCAGGAATCGCTTCACACAAATCGAGAACCGTGAGCGGTCCGCCCGCGCTCGCGCGAACTGCGGCTCGCCCGTGGATGAAGCACGCGGTAGCTGCCAGGCGGGCAAGGAGCGCGGGTTCATCCGCTATCGCATCCGAGTGTGTAGCGACGAGAGCTCCGAGGATTCCCGCGAGGGCATCGCCAGCGCCCGCCGTCGCGAGCCACGCGGGAGCCTCCGTGATGGAGTAGGTCTCGCCGGCCCCAGCGACCCACGTCGTGTGGCCCTTCAAGAGCACAGTTGCTCCGAGCTCGGTCGAAGCTCGCGAAGCCCACGACGATGGATCCGACTGCACTTCGGCGGCGTTGACCCCGAGCAAGCGCGCGAGCTCGCGGTAGTGCGGGGTGAGAACAACAGGCCCTTCCGCGCGGTGCACGAGGTCGAGTGCGCCACCATCGAGCACCGTCGGAAGCGCCCCAGCGAGGGCTTCGTCGAAGCCAGCCTCGTCGCGATTCTCGAAGTCGATTCCCGAACCGATGAGCCATGCTCGAACTCGCCCAGCGGATGTCACGGCTTCCGGTCGACGCTGCAAGACAAGTTGTGCGGCTTGTTGTGGCCCGCGAAACCGCACCATTCCGAGGCCCGTGCGTAGAGCCGCCTCGACGCCGAGCACGGCGGCCCCCGGATACTCGGCAGAACCCGTAATCACCCCGAGCACGCCGCGCGAATACTTGTCATCGACGGCCGTGGGATTCGCGATGTGGCGAGCCGCGTCATCCGCGGTCCACGCGATGAAGTCGCTCATCGCCTACTTGCGCCTTGTAGCGTCTTGCACTTCGCCAACTAGCTCTTCAATGATGTCCTCGAGAAACAGCACGCCCTTCGTCGCGCCGCTCTCATCAAACGTGCGCGCGACGTGCACGCCCGAGCGGCGCATCGTCGCGAGCGCGTCTTCGAGATCGGTTCCACGGAAAATCGAGATGAGCTGGCGAATGCGCTTGGGCGGCACGGGCTCCGTAAATTCATTCTCGTCGTCGAGATCGATGACGTCTTTAAGGTGCAAATATCCCGTGGGCTCGCTCTCTACGTTCACGAGGATGTAGCGGGAGAATCCGTGCTGCGCGACGGCTCGCTCGACGTCGGCGGGCGTCGCGTCTTCCGGGAGCGTGACGAGAGCTGCCATGCCGACGGCGACATCTCGCACCTTCTTGGAGGTGAACTCGAACGCCGCGCTGAGAGTGCCGCCGGCATCCGTCAAGACTCCTTCACGCTTGGAGTGGTCGACGATCGTGGCGACTTCGTCGAGGGTGAAGATGCTGTTGGCTTCCGTGCGAGGCGTCACTCCGAACAGCCGGAGGATTCCGGAGGCGATTGCGTTGAGCGCACCGATGATAGGGCCGAACAACCGGGCGATGAACACAAGTGGCGGCGCAAGGATCAGCACGGCGCGGTCTGGCACCGAGAAAGACAGGTTCTTCGGCACCATTTCACCGAACACGACGTGGAGGAACGACACGATCCCGAGCGCAATGAGGAACGCAATCGTGGAAACGACTTCGGCGCTCCAGCCGGTCAGAGCGAGCGGGCCTTCGAGCAAGTGGTGGATCGTGGGCTCCGAGACGTTGAGAATCAGGAGCGAACACACCGTTATACCCAATTGGCACGCCGCAAGCATGAGCGACGCCTGCTCCATCGCCCACAAGGCGGTTCGCGCCGATCTCGAGCCCGCTTCGGCTCGAGGTTCGATTTGAGAGCGACGCGCCGAGATGACGGCAAACTCGGCCGCGACGAAGAATGCATTAACCGCGAGCAGAATGACGAGCCAGACGATTCCCCAGTAATCCATTACGCCTCCCCTCCCTCGTCACGAGTGGGAGTAAAGCGAACGCGATCGATTCGCCGACCGTCGAGTCGATCAATTCGAAATTGGCCACCGCCGATGTCGACGTAGTCCCCCACGGAAGGGAGCCTGCCGAGCTCGCTCATGAGCCAGCCCGCAACGGTCTCGTACGGTCCATCTTCGGGAACGGCAACACCCGTGCGTTCAAGCAATTCATCGGGGCGCAGGATGCCCGGAAACGTGAACCAATCGCGCGAACGCACAACGTCGGGCTTGGACCGGTCGTGCTCGTCCGAGACCTCACCGACAAGTTCCTCGACAAGATCCTCGAGAGTTGCGACGCCGGCGGTCCCACCGTATTCGTCGACGACGACCGCGAGCTGGAATCCCCGGCCGCGGAGTTCGGCGAGCAGCACATCGAGTTTCATCGTCTCGGGCACACGCAGGGCATCCGACTGCAGGGCAGACACGGGAACCTCTGCGCGCTTCTCGCGAGGAACAGCGACGGCTTGCTTGACGTGCACAATCCCGACGACTTCGTCGATCGAGTCGTCGATCACAGGAAAGCGCGATAGCCCAGTCTTGCGCGCGAGCTGAATGACGTCGACGGCGCTGTCGGTGCGGTCGACGCTCGCGACGCGCGGTCGCGGCGTCATGACGTCTTGCGCCGTGTGGTCGGCGAACGCGAGAGTGCGCGCGAGCAGCGTCGCGGTGTCACGATCGAGGCTCCCCTCACGCGCCGACCTGCGCACGAGCGACGTGAGTTCTTCAGCGGTTCGCGCGCCCGAGAGCTCTTCTTTCGGTTCAATTCCGATGGATCGAAGGATTCCGTTGGCCGAGCCATTGAGCACGTGCACCGTCGGGCGGAACACGGTCGTAAACGCGACCTGGAACGGCATGACGACTTTCGCCGTTGCTCGCGGAAGAGCAAGCGCGAGGTTTTTTGGCACGAGCTCTCCGATGATCATCGACAAGAGCGTCGCTACCGTGATCGCCAGAATCGTTGCGATGATTCGAGTCGCCGACTCGCTCAACCCAAGAGCGCCAAGGGGAACGGCAAACCACACGCTGAACGCGGGTTCGAGGGTGTAGCCCGTCAAGAGGGTCGTGAGCGTGATCCCGAGCTGAGCGCTCGACAAATGCGTCGAGGTTTTCTTGAGCGCGCGAATCGTTAGCCCGAGACCGCGTTCCCCTCGCTCTTGTCGCACCTCAAGATCGGATCGATCGAGGTTAACAAGCGCAAATTCTGACGCGACAAACAATCCCGTGCCGATGGTCAGGAGAATTCCCACGCCCAGCATGATCAACTCATACATGCGCGCCACCGGCTACGCGTTTAGAGGGGGGGTCATCCATCGTGGCCCGAGTCTATCAACCCGCGAGTGTACTGTTGATTTGGTGCATCCAGAGACGGGTGCATGCCCTTTTACGTTGTGACGATCTGAATTGAAAGTGGGCGGTCGGCTGTGTCGAGCCAAGTGACCGGAATTGCGCCTGAAGGAGACTCCTCGGGTGAATTCGGAGCCAATGAATGGCTCGTAGATGAAATGTACGAGCGGTACAAACAGGACAAGAACTCGGTCGACGAGTCGTGGTGGCCCATCCTTGAGAGCTACCATCCCGTCGAGGGCACGGTGAGTGAAGGCGCTCCACTTGAGGTTCCCGAACTTCCGCTCCTCGAAGTTCCCGTGCCCGCAGGCGAAACGCCCGCTCCCACTTCGCCCGGTGCTGGCAACCAGCCCATTGCCCGCACGACATCAGTGCAGGCCAAGCCTCAGCCCATCCCCGCCGATGCGCCCGCGACGATGCCGATACATACGGTAGCGGATGACGCCACCCCGGCCCCCGAGCCCGAGAACACGATTGCCGCTCTCAAAGGCCCGGCAAAGTCTCTCGCCGCCAACATGGACGCGAGCCTCACGGTTCCGACGGCGACAAGTGTGCGAACGATTCCCGCGAAACTCATGATCGACAACCGGATCGTCATCAACAACCACCTCAAGCGCGCTCGCGGTGGCAAGGTGTCATTCACCCACCTCATTGCGTGGGCGATGGTTCAGACTCTCAAGGAGTTTCCGAGCCAAAACGTCTTCTACGATGAGGTCGAGGGCAAGCCATCCGTCGTAACGCCGGCCCACATCAATCTCGGCATTGCGATTGACATCCCGAAGCCCGATGGAACTCGCTCGCTCGTGGTTCCCGGCGTCAAGCGCGCCGACACTATGGGGTTCGGCGAGTTCTTGACTGCGTACGAAGATGTCGTCGCGCGCGGACGCGGAAACAAGCTCACGGCGAACGACTTCAGCGGCAACACGATCTCACTCACGAATCCCGGCGGTATCGGCACGGAACACTCGGTTCCACGTCTGATGCGCGGCTCGGGTTGCATCGTCGGTGCTGGCGCGCTTGAGTACCCAGCGGCCTTTCAGGGCGCGAGTCCCAAGACTCTCGCCGAGCTCGGAATCGGCAAGACGATTACGCTCACGAGCACGTACGACCACCGTGTCATTCAGGGCGCGGGCTCCGGGGAGTTTCTCAAGAAGATCCACGAGCGCCTTATTGGCGAGCACCACTTCTACGAAGACATCTTCGCAGCACTGCGGATTCCGTACGACCCGATCCACTGGGCTGCCGACATCAGCGTCGATCTCGCTGACAACGTCGACAAGACTGCGCGCGTTCAAGAACTCATCAACGCGTTCAGGGTTCGCGGCCACCTCATGGCCGACATCGACCCGCTTGAGTATCGTCAGCGGTCGCACCCCGACCTCGACATCTCGAGTCACGGCTTGAGCTTCTGGGACCTCGACCGTGAATTCGTCACGGGCGGTTTCGGCGGCAAGCGCACGATGCTCTTGCGCGAGATTCTCGGTGTGTTGCGCGACTCGTACTGCCGAACCATCGGCATCGAGTACATGCACATTCAAGACCCCGAGCAGCGGCGTTGGTTCCAAGATCACCTCGAGGAGCGGTACACGAAACCCGGTCACGATGAGCAAATGCGCGTGCTCGGCAAGCTCAATGAAGCCGAAGCCTTTGAGACCTTCCTGCAAACCAAGTACGTCGGGCAGAAGCGATTCAGTCTCGAGGGCGGCGAGTCACTGGTTCCACTGCTCGATATCGTGTTGCAAAAAGCCGCGGAAGCCAACCTTGAAGAGGTTGCGATCGGCATGGCCCATCGTGGTCGCCTGAACGTGCTGACAAATATTGCGGGCAAGACATACGGGCAGATCTTCCGAGAGTTCGAGGGAACGCAAGATCCCAAGACCGTTCAAGGCTCGGGTGACGTCAAGTATCACCTCGGCACGGAGGGCACGTTCACCGCGGCAAGCGGTCAAACGATTCCCGTCTATCTCGCGGCGAACCCGAGCCACCTAGAGGCCGTCGACGGTGTGCTTGAAGGCATCGTGCGCGCGAAGCAAGACCGTCGGCCAATCGGCTCATTCACGGTGCTTCCCATCATGGTTCACGGGGATGCCGCGATGGCGGGCCAAGGCATCGTTGTCGAAATTCTGCAAATGTCGCAATTGCGTGCGTACCGCACGGGTGGCACGGTGCACGTCAACATCAACAACCAAGTCGGGTTCACGACGCCTCCCGGCGAAGGTCGCACGTCGACGTACTCGACCGATGTTGCCAAGACGATCCAGGCGCCCATCTTCCATGTCAACGGGGACGACCCTGAAGCCGTCATTCGCGTTGCGGAGTTTGCGTTTGCGTACCGTCAGGAATTCCACCGCGACGTCGTGATCGACCTTGTGTGCTACCGCCGTCGCGGACACAACGAGGGCGATGACCCGTCGATGACTCAACCCCTCATGTACAACCTCATCGAGGCCAAGCGATCGGTTCGAAACCTGTACACCGAGGCGCTTGTGGGTCGCGGCGATATTACTCAAGAAGAATACGAAGCGGCACACGCCGACTTCCAGGGCAGCCTCGAGCGAGCGTTTGCCGAAACGCACGAGGCCCAGACCGGTTCAATGGCCATCATTCCCGAGGGAACAAAGTCGATCGCTGACCTCGAGAAGCCAGATTCGCAACAGGATGACGCCGTCGGAGAGCCCGCGTCAACGGGTATCGACGAGGCGGTACTGCGCCTCATCGGCGACGCTCACGATAATCCTCCCGTCGGCTTCGCCGTGCATCCGAAGCTCCAAGCGCTGCTCAAAAAGCGCGTCGACATGAGCCGCAACGGCGCAATCGACTGGGGCATGGGCGAACTCTTCGCGCTCGGATCGGTGCTCCTCGAAGGCACTCCCGTGCGCATGGTGGGCCAAGACACGCGACGCGGAACCTTCGTTCAGCGCCACGCCGTGCTGCACGATCGCGAGAACGGGCAAGAGTGGCTTCCGCTCGCGAACCTCGCCGAGAACCAAGCGCGGTTCTGGATCTACGACTCGCTCCTGAGCGAGTATGCGGCGCTCGGGTACGAGTACGGATACTCGGTCGAACGCGCGGATGCGCTCGTCTTGTGGGAAGCGCAGTTCGGTGACTTTGCCAACGGCGCCCAAACCGTCATCGACGAGTTCATCTCGAGCGCCGAGCAAAAGTGGGGACAGCGATCGAGCGTCGTCATGCTCCTCCCCCACGGCTATGAGGGCCAGGGCCCTGACCACTCGTCCGCTCGAATCGAGCGGTATTTGCAGCTGTGTGCTGAGAACAACATGACTGTCGCGCGGCCGTCGACTCCAGCGTCGTACTTCCATTTGCTGCGCCGCCAGGCGTACATGAGGCCTCGCAGGCCGCTCGTCGTCTTCACGCCCAAAGCCATGCTTCGATTGCGCGGCGCGACGAGCGAAGTAGCTGACTTCACACAGGGCAAGTTCGAACCGATCCTCGACGACAATCGTGTGAACGACAAGTCGTCGATCAAACGCGTGATTCTCACGGCGGGCAAGATCTACTACGACATAGCTGCGGAACTTGAGAAGCGTGCCGAAACCGCCGTCGCGGTAGTTCGCATGGAGCAGTACTACCCACTGCCCATCACGGAGATCAACGCGGTGCTCGAGCTGTACCCCAACGCCGACCTAGTCTGGACGCAAGACGAGCCCGAGAATCAGGGCGCGTGGCCGTTCATTTGTCTCGAGCTCGCTCGGCACCTCAAGGGGCGCACGATCAAGGTTGCGTCGCGCGCGGCATCCGCTTCTCCCGCGACTGGATCGTCGAAGCGCAGCGCACAAGAGCAAATCGACTTGATAGAGAAGGCCCTCGCTCTGCCCTAGACGCTCTCCAGCTTCGACAGAATCGCTGCTCTCAGTTCGTCGGGCGCCTTCTCGCTACACGCCTTCTGCATCTTTTGCGTCAGGGCCAGCCCGACAAGGTGCTCGCCGCTGCAGTCGTCACAATTGGCGAGATGGTCGGTCACGTCTTGAAAGTCCTGCTCGCTCAACTCGCGATGCAAGTACTCTTCAAGCTCGGCTTTTGCCTTGTCACATCCGCAGTCGGTCATGAAGCGCTCCTGGGTGAATCGGGTGCAACCGCAATGCCTCGGTCACGCGCGTAATCAGATAGTAGATCTCGAAGCATCCGTCGTCCACGATGTAAGCGACTCATTACTGTGCCAACCGGGGTCTTCATGATGTCGGCGATCTCTTGATACGAAAAACCCTCGACGTCTGCAAAGTAGACGGCGAGTCTGAAGTCTTCGGGAATCGACTGCAAAGCTTCTTTCACGGCACTGTCGGGCAAGTGGTCAATCGCTTCGGCTTCTGCCGAGCGCGTGGTAGTCGAGGTTGCCGATTCGGCACCACCCAGTTGCCAGTCCTCGAGGTCATCGATCGTGCCCTGGTACGGGTCGCGTTGCTTCTTGCGATAGATGTTGATGAACGTATTCGTCTGGATTCGGTACAGCCACGCCTTGAGGTTCGTACCTTGCTGAAATTGATCGAACGCCTGAAATGCCTTAATGAACGTCTCTTGAACGAGATCGGCCGCATCGGCCGGATTGCGCGTCATTCGCATCGCTGCCGCGTAGAGCTGATCCATGAAGGGCAGCGCTTGCTCCTCGAAGAGAGCCTTCTTTGCTGCGGCCGGAGTGAGCTCGGCCTCGTCGGTACTCATTAGCGACAATTCTAGGTCGCGCAGGATCGTGTCTGAGCGCGGTGCGAGCGTAGCGGTCACGAGTGAGGTCTCCTTGGGGGTGTCGAACTCCCGATACTGTGGTAACCGATGCAGGTGTACAACTATTCCGGCCCCGAGTTCAATCCCTACGGGGACGATGAACTAGTGCTTGCGGCCGCGCCAGGGCCTTGGCCCGCGCCGACGGCATTGGGACGAGTGGATGCCCGGCTCCAGCTCCCCGGAAGCAAGAGCCTCACGAACCGGGAGCTCGTGCTCTCCGCCCTCGCGGTCGAGCCGACGCTCTTGCGCTGGCCCCTGCACTCACGTGATAGCGCGCTCATGATTGAGGCGCTTCGCGCGCTCGGAACAACCATCGTCGAGGTCGACGGCGATGGAGCCTTTGGGCCCGACTTACTCGTGACCCCCGGCGAGCTGCTCGGCGGCGGCTCGATCGATTGTGGTCTTGCCGGAACCGTCATGCGGTTTCTGCCTCCCCTCGCTTCGCTCGCGCTCGGTCCCGTCGTCTTCGACGGTGACGAAAGCGCGCGCCGTCGTCCCATGCGCACGATGATCGACGCGTTGCGCGCGCTCGGTGTTGACGTCAACGACGACGGTCGCGGCGCCCTGCCGTTCAGTCTCTACGGCACGGGAGAGGTCGTGGGCGGGCAGCTCGAGATCGACGCCTCCACGTCAAGCCAGTTCGTGTCTGGCCTCCTGCTGTCTGCGCCTCGGTTCACCACGGGGCTGCAACTTCGGCACACGGGAGCGACTTTGCCGAGCATCCCCCACATCGATATGACGATTGCTTGCCTGAACGCGCGCGGAGTCCTCGTCGAGAATCCCGAGCCGGGTTATTGGATTGTCGAGCCGCAGCCGATCTCGGGTGGCGAAGTGCTCATCGAACCCGACCTCTCGAATGCGGCACCGTTTCTCGCCGCGGCGGTTATCGCGGGCGGCACGGTCACTATCGAGGGGTGGCCCGAATCCACGACTCAAGTCGGCGCCCACCTCGAGACGCTTCTGCCGCTCTTCGGCGCTCGCGTGAGTCGAGCGGACGGCGCGCTCACGGTCGACGGCGGCGCGGGCATCCTCACGGGTGATCGCTTGCCGAGTGTCGACATCGATTTGAGCGCGGGCGGCGAGCTTGCGCCCGCGATTGTCGGGCTCGCTTCATTCTCTCGCGGCACGAGTTCGATCACGGGGATCGGGCACCTTCGTGGCCACGAGACCGACCGACTCGCAGCCCTCGCCACCGAGCTCAATGCTCTCGGTGGCAAGGTTACCGAACTCGATGACGGACTCAGGATCGAGCCAGCTGAGCTTCACGGCGGCCTATGGCACACCTACGAGGATCACCGGATGGCAACGACCGGCGCGATCGTCGGGCTCGCGGTCGAGGGGGTATTGATCGAAGACATCGCGACGACGTCGAAGACGATTCCGCAATTTGCCGACCTGTGGCTATCGCACGTGCTCGCGGTCAGTGACCCCGGCCGGATCGGTCTCCCTGACGCATGAGCTGGATCACGGACGATGATGACGACGGAGCGTATTCCGAGTACGACGAGAGCGCTGCGAGAGTTCGCCCGAATCCGAACGCCAACAAGCCCCGGAGCAAGCAGCGTCCCGAACACGCTGACGCGGTCACGGGTCGTGTCTTCAGCGTCGACCGCGGGCGCTACGGCGTGTGGGTTGCCGAGCACACAGCGGATGAACGGCAACTCATAGCGACTCGAGCACGCGAACTCGGTCGCAATCAAGACGGTAAGGTCTCGGTCGTCACGGGCGACTGGGTCGACATGGTCGGCGACGTCTCGGGTGACGACGGGAGCCTCGCGCGCATTGTGCGCATTCAACCCCGCTCGACGCTCTTGAGGCGCAGCGCCGACGACACTGACGCCGTCGAACGCATCATCGTCGCGAACGCCGACCAAATGCTCATCGTTGTGGCGGCCGCAAACCCCGAACCGCGGCCGAGGCTCGTCGATCGCTACCTGGTAGCGGCTTTCGACGCCGGAATCACGCCTATTCTGTGCATCACCAAGACCGACCTCGCCGACCCCGCTGGCTTTCTTGAGAACTTCGCGGGACTCGACCTCAAAGTAATCGAGAGCAGATCAGACGACGTACCCCTCGACACGATTCGCGAACTGCTTGAGGGCCATACCACCGTCGCGGTCGGCCACTCTGGCGTGGGAAAGTCAACGCTCGTGAACGCGCTCGTTCCCGAGGCGAATCGCGCGATCGGTCGCGTAAACGAGGTAACGGGTCGAGGCCGGCACACGTCGTCATCGACCATCTCGTACCGAATCGGCTCGGGATGGATCGTTGACACCCCCGGCGTTCGCTCCTTCGGGCTCGGCCACGTTGACCCCTCCAACATCTTGCGATCCTTTACCGATCTCGCGGCGATCGCCGAAAATTGCCCGCGCGGATGCACGCACCTTCCCGACTCGCCCGATTGCGCCATGATCGAGGCAGTCTCGGCGGGCGAGCTGGGCGAGCTGGGCCGACAGCGCTTGGACTCGTTTCAGCGTCTCATTACGACCCTCGGCAGCAACTCGCCCTAGTACTAATCAGTCGACACGGTTAGGCTCATCGCCAGAAAGCATCTCCGTTCTCGTCGTGTACGGAAGGGTTGCAATGTACTCGAAACTGTTTCTCGCCGGGCTCACACTCTGTCTTTCGGCGGCAGCCATTTCTGGATGCAGCGCGGCGCCGCCCGGCTCAGATTCACCCGGCGAGGATTTGCCTGATGCTGGTGCCGCAAGCGGGCACGGTGTAGGTGAGTGCTTCATCGGCTCGTTCGAGTTCGTCGATTGTGCTTCGCCACACGAAGCAGAGATCGTATCCACTTTTACCGGTTTTGACATCAATACCGAAGAAGGCCTGGTTGCCGCCGATGCCCAATGTGGCATCGACACAATCGCCTTTCTGGGTGCGAGTTCACTGCCCGATGCCTACCGTTACGGAATTTACGGGGATGAAGGCACGACTCTGTGCTACGCGGGCCTCAAGGATGGGTCACCCACAACCGGCAGTCTCCAAGGGGTCGGTGGATAGTCGCGGCAGCGCGGATACGCTGTGATCGTGACCAACTTTTCACTGAGCGACGATCTCGCGCTCGCGCTAGCACTCGCCGCAGAGGCCGACCTTATTTCACTTGATCGCTACAACGCCGTTGACCTTGTGGTCACAACCAAGCCTGACCGAACTCCCGTGACGGATGCCGACCAAGCCGTCGAACGATCGATCAGGGCGGGCATCGCCTCGGCACGCCCCGATGACTCGATCCTGGGCGAGGAATATGGCACGCAAGGTAGCGGCTCACGTCAGTGGATCATCGATCCGATCGACGGCACGGCCAACTTCTTGCGCGGCGTTCCGATTTGGGGCACTCTCATTGCGCTCGCGATCGACGGCGTTGCGGTGGTCGGGGTTGCGAGCTCCCCCGCGCTCGGCAAGCGGTGGTGGGCGGCATCCGGGCACGGCGCGTGGGGCGCAGCACACGGGGAAGAACCGCGCCGCCTTGCGGTGAGCGGCGTGAGCAAGCTCGCCGACGCTTCGCTCAGCTACAACAGCCTCAAGGGGTGGGACGACGAGGGTCGACTTGACGACGCCGTCGCTCTCTCGCGAGCTGTGTGGCGTTCGCGCGCGATCGGCGAAATGTGGTCGTACATGCTTCTCGCCGAGGGGGCAATCGACATCGTTGGCGAATTCGACTTGCAACCGTACGACATGGCGGCGCTCATCCCGATCATTGAAGAAGCGGGCGGAAGGTTTACCGCGATGAACGGCGAATCAGGGCCGTGGAACGGAAACGCAATTGCAACAAACGGCCTCCTGCACGACGAGGTATTGGCTTTATTGGTTCGCTAGGCTCTGAGCCGAGGAGTGTTTTTCACACCACCCGAAAGAAAGAGACGACAATGACGATCACTTCATCCCCGTGGGGCCGCGCGCTCGCGGTCACCACTCTCGCAGCCGCCACACTCGCGCTTGCGGGTTGCAGCTTGCTCGGCAATGTCGTCGCGAATGACGATCCGGTCACAGACACTGGCACAGGAACCGATACCGACGTGTTCACGATCGTCATCGGTGATTGCCTCAACGATGGCAGCGTCGAAGGCGAAGTCAGCACCGTGAAGCGCATCGATTGCACCGAGCCTCACGACAGCGAGGCATACGCATCGATCATGATGACGGATGGCGCGTTCCCTGGCGACCAAGCCGTACAAGATCAGGCGATCGCAGACTGCACGACCGAATTCAGCGCGTTCGTCGGACTTGACTACGAGGCGTCGATCTACAACTTCTCGTACTACTACCCGACCGCAGAGAGCTGGGCGCAGGGCGATCGTGAGATCCTTTGCCTCATCATCGACGAGGCCGGCAAGACGACGGGATCGCTCGCGGGGATCGCTCGCTAGCTCGACTCACTCGGCTCCGGCCACATCGTGAGTACCACGTTGCCCTTTTTGCGACCCGTGTCGACGTAGGCGTGCGCGAGCGCGGCATCGTCAAGTGGGTAGCGGCGGTCAATGAGCGGCGTGAAGGCCCCTTCGCGCACGATGTCTGCAATGAACTCAAGGTCGGCGTTCTTCTTGATTGCGGATCGCAATCCAGTGAGGGAGATAGCCGCTCGCTTGCCCGGGAAGATTGATGTCCAGAGCATTTGAGGGCCGATCGCGAGCGACGGCACGGTCGTCAGGTAGATTCCGCGGGGCTTGAGTGCTTTGCGAGCCTTTGAGAAAGAGCATTTGGCGACGGCGTCGAAGATCACGTCGAATACGCCATTGGCTCGCGTGAAGTCCTCCGAAGCGTAGTCGATGACAAAGTCGGCGCCGAGACTCTTGACGAGCTCGAGGTTGGCTGTGCTCGTCACGGCCGTGACCGTCGCACCCATGTGTTTCGCGAGCTGTACCGCGGCGCTTCCGACGCTTCCTGATGCCCCGTTAATGAGAATGTGTTGTCCCGGCTGTAGGCGCGCCGTGTCTCGCAGAAACGGAATCGCCGTGAGCGGCCCTTCCGTGAGAGCGACGGCCGTGGCGTGATCGAGCCCCGCGGGCGCTATCGCGATGGCCTGAGTCTCCGCCACGCACACGTACTCCGCGTGCGCTCCGAAAGCTTCGACGATGCCAAAAACCCGGTCACCGATGGAGAATCGAGTGACGCCCTCGCCGACAGCCTCCACGACTCCCGCGAACTCGGAGCCCAGGATCGGAAACCTCGGTTTCGACAACCCGAAGTAGAGCCGAGCGAATGCTGGCGTCCAACCTCGAGCCGTCGAGTCGGTCGAGGCGAGGAGGGCGGCGAATTTCTTAACGAGAACCTCGCCAGGGCCCGCTGCGGGGATCGGAACATCCGTCATGGTGACGACCTCGGGCGGACCGTATCGTTCAAACGTCATCGCGCGCATTTCTAGCTGTCTCCAAGCGGGTAGTGAAACACGTCGTCGAGCGGCACGGAAAACACGCCGGCGATCTGGAATGCGACCTCGAGTGAGGGCGAGTATCGGCCCTGCTCGATCGCGATTATCGTTTGGCGCGTCACACCGATTCGATCGGCGAGTTGCGCTTGGGTCATCTCGTCGTGCGCGAAGCGCAGCTGGCGAATTGTGTTGGTTACTCTCGTCGGCTTGACCATGCTCAGACCCCCTTGCGGTACGAGACGAGCTTGACGGCAGATGCAACGATGGCTGCGACTACCTCGGCGAGGTAGATCGCGTTCGCGATCCAGAACGGCTCGGCCTCAAGCATCGCGAGCGCGAGCGGACCGATCGCGAGTGCTCCCAGCACGACGTAACCGACCGAGTCGCCTCGACGAGCGACATGCTTGTCCCGCTCATCCGTCACAGAGGAACGAGACACGATTGACACGGCGATTGAGCCGACAATCGAGATAGCGATGGAGAGCCCGATCGCCGTGATCATGGGGATGATGAAATCGATCTCACCGACGGGTGTGCTCGCTACTTGTCCGATAATCGTCGTGAAGTAGACCGCAGGAATTACCACTGCGAGCACCAGGTAGGTCCAGGTGTTCTTTTGTTCGAAAGACATTGTGAGCTCCTTGTGTAAAATAACTTTGACAAATCAAATGTAAGTGAATACATACATCTTGTCAAATATTATTTACACGAATGCTCAAACGAAAACTCAACAACGCGATAGCGACCTGTGCTCATTGCACGTGGTGGAGATGGGGGGAATTGAACCCCCGTCCACTGCTGTAATTCCACGCCTTCTACGGGTGTAGCTCGTTATGCGTTCTACTCGGCCCTGATCTTTGCTACGAGCATCCAGATCAACAGGCCCAGCCAGAGTGCAAGTCCCGCGCAGCCCTCAGGCGTAACTGCGCAGCAATCTCTCTAGATAACGCCAGGAACCGAGTAGAGAGCATCCCCGGGCTGACGGACCTTTAGGGCTAGTTGCTGCTAGGCAGCAAGAGCGAGGTCAGTGCGCTTAACGTTGGCACTTATGTTTTGCAGAGGTCGTTTACGAGATAACCCTGCATCCTCGACCCGCTTCTCGTAGTTTTGCAGGCAATGTCGAAACCGATCATCCCCATGCGTGGGCCGCTATCGCGCTATTGAGTTGTCAATCGATGCCCGAGGGCAGCCTTTGATTGTACGCCTCAATACTGCGCCCTGCCACCACGAGTTCGCATGGCAAGATCGACTCACGACTACCGAGGGAGCACTCATGGCCGACACGATAATTACCGTTCGAGGCGAACACTCGGCGTGGTACCCAGCCGAGCGAGCTACTGCGTCCGTCGCCGTGCACGTGGACGGGCCCAAGCGCGACCTCGTGTTTTCGAAAGCCGTGGCCGCGTCAGAAACCATTCGCGGCCTTGTGGAACCACTCGCTGCCTCGACCCCCGCGCCAGTCACGTGGTGGACCTCCGATAGCGTGCGCGTGTGGTCGGAACGCCCGTGGAGCAATGACGGCAAGCAGCTCCCCCTCGTCTATCACTCCGCAATCGACTTCTCCGTGAAGTTTGGCGATTTTGATGCGCTATCGGCATGGATCGAATCGGTCGCAGCAGTCGAATTTGCTACCGTCGGCTCGATCGTGTGGGACCTCACGGATGCAACGCGCAAGACCGTGACCGACGACGTGCGCGCGGCAGCTGTTGCCGACGCCGTCGCCAAGGCGACGACCTTCGCGCGCAGCATCGGACTCGGCGCTGTAACCGCCCTCGCCCTCGCCGACCCCGGGATGCTCGGGAACGCCTCGAGCGACGGGGGCGACGAGGTATCCCCGGTATTCCGAGGCGCCATGAAGATGCAAGCGTTCGATGCCGGCGGGCAGCCCACGCTCGCACTCAAGCCAGAAGAAATTGTCGTGGCATCCGCTGTGGACGCTCGCTTCTCGGCGCGCTAACTACTCGTTGAGGTTCTTGCGCGCTGACATCGCGCGATCGGCCTCGCGCTTGTCTTGACGCTCGCGAAGGGTCTGCCGCTTGTCGTACTCGCGCTTGCCCTTCGCGACCGCGAGCTCGACTTTTGCGTTGCCGTCGAGAAAGTAGATCGACAGCGGAACGAGCGTGTAGCCGCCCTCTTTCACCTTGTTGTGAATCTTGAGGATCTGCGCCTTGTGCAACAGCATTTTGCGCTTGCGCCGGGGCGGATGGTTGTTCCACGACCCCTGGTTGAACTCGGGAATGTGTACTGCATCGAGCCACGCTTCGCCGCCGTCGATGTAGCCATACCCGTCAACAAGGCTCGCTCGACCCGCGCGCAACGACTTGACCTCGGTACCTGTGAGCACGAGGCCGGCCTCGTACGTGTCCTCGATCGTGTAGTCGTGGCGTGCTTTGCGGTTGCTGGCAACAACCTTTTGGCCGCGTTCCCTGGGCATGTCTCTCTCCGTCAGTGTGCCCGATTGGGCAGCCCGTCAGTCTAGCCTGCAGACGCGCGCGCGAAAAGCTAGACCTTGAGATACCTGCTGATGGCGACTCCAGCGGATGCCGCAGCGAGGGCAGCACCGACGACGACAAGTATCGGCACGACAACGAGCGCGTCGCTCAGGCCCACGAGAGTAGTCGTGGACTGCAGCGTCGTCGACAAGTATCCCTGCACGAAGAACTGCACGATCGCGACAATAGCGATGCCCGCGAGCACCGAGCCAATGAGCGCAGCAAAAACTCCCTCGAGAATGAAGGGCGTCTGGATGAAGCGGTTTGACGCTCCGACGAGTCGCATGATTCCGAGCTCGCGTCGGCGCGAGAACGCACTCAGCCGAATGGTCGTCGCAATGAGGAGCACCGCAGCAACGAGCATGAGCGCGGCGACCCCGATGGCCGTATAGCTCGCGGCGTTGAGTACGGCGAAGATCTGGTCGAGGTATCCGCGTTGGTCCTCGACGTTTTGAACCCCGGGCGCCCCCGAGAGGCTTTCGATGAGAATGTCGGCGTTGGTCGGATCCACGAGATTGACGCGGAACGACTCGTTGAGTGTCTCGGGAGTGACGAATCCCGCGATGGGGCTATCCGCGAATTGAGCCTGGAAGTTCGCATACGCCTGCTCGTGCGTTTCGAACTCGAACTTTTCAACATAGGGCGAGAGCGCCGCAGAGGTCAGCTGGGCCTCGACCGCGTCGATCTGATCTTGCGTCGCTGCTGCTTGCGTGCAATTACCCGTCGTGTCGACTTCGGTGCACATGTAGATCGCGACTTGAGCGCGGTCGTACCAATAGCCCTTCATCTGGCCGATCTGCAGCTGAAGCAGAATCGCGGCACCAACAAACGTGAGCGAAATGAACGTCACGAGAACGACCGAGATCACCATCGACACGTTTCGACGAAGGCCGCTCGCGACCTCGCCGAGAATCAGTCCTAGCCTCACGGCGCAACCTCTCGCTCAACGTTGCCGAAGTTCTGCACCGGCACGGCTTGCGTTTGGTACCCACCACGGCGCTCGTCGCGCACGATTTGTCCGCTGATGAGTTCGATCACGCGGCGCTTCATCTGGTCAACGATTCCCGCATCGTGCGTCGCCATGATCACGGTCGTGCCGCTGAGGTTGATGCGCTCGAGAAGCGTCATGATTCCAGCGGATGTCGCTGGGTCGAGGTTTCCCGTCGGCTCGTCAGCCAGCAGGATCGCTGGCTTGTTCACGACCGCGCGAGCGATGGCGACGCGCTGTTGCTCCCCGCCCGAGAGCTCGTGCGGAAAGCGGTTGGACTTGCCGGCGAGCCCCACCATCTTGAGAGCATCCGGAACCGCTTCTTGAATGAAGCCGCGACTCTTGCCGATTACTTGAAGCGTGAACGCGACATTGTCGAAGACGGTCTTGTTGGGCAGCAGCCTAAAGTCTTGAAAGACGACCCCGAGATTGCGGCGAAAGTAAGGAACCTTGCGGCTCGCGAGCGTGTTGAGGTGCTGTCCAAGAACGTGAATGGCGCCCTTCGTCGGAGTCTCTTCGCGAAGGATCAGCCGCAGAAAACTCGACTTTCCCGACCCTGATGCGCCGACGAGGAATACGAATTCGCCCTTGAGAATCTCGAGGCTCACTGAGTTGAGAGCCGGGCGCGTGTTCGCGGGATAGGACTTGGTGACGGAGTCAAAGCGGATCATGGCGCTGCCAGCTTAAGCAGGGGTTGCGAAGTGGCGGGGAGCGACACTCCTCGCGCGCGAATCTAAGGGGCGAGGCTCAGGCTTCTGACAGCTCCGAAGGCTTTGTTGCCCCTGACAATTCGAGGAGGATGTTCGGCTCGTCGCCCACGACCCA
>JANNCX010000259.1:0-9415 GCA_031387145.1 Salinibacterium sp. | reverse complement strand
CGCACCCTGCGGTTTGCCTTCTAGAAGGCGGATACCTCAGTTACCCAGTTGTTCCAGCTGGTTTCCTTGTCTTCGAGGCCGTCGAAGACGCGAGTGACTGCACTCTGCAGAGCGTCGTGGAACTGGAAGTACTGTGCTCCCTTGAACGTTGCAACCGTGATGGCGTTGGCACGGTTGGTGAGGATCTCACCCGTGGGAGCAGCGTTGAAGTAGTCGTTCGTTGCTGCCGCGAGCTCGTCGCTCGAGAGAGCGTCGACCTGGCTCGGGAAGGTGCCCGCGTTAGCGAATGCCTTGAGCTGGGTCTCGGGCGAGGTCAACCACGCCGCGAGCTGTTGCGCTGCCTCAACATGAGCACCGTTGGCCGGAACAGTCAGGTACGAACCGCCCCAGTTTCCGCCGCCGCCGGGGAACGCGTCAGCGATGTCCCAGCCCGTGGTGTCGGGTGCGTTGCCGGAGATGACGCCGAGCATCCATCCGGGGCAGAGCATCGTGGCGAATTCGCCACTCGCGAGCGACGCGAACCAGTCTTCGCTCCACTGACCCGCGTATGCGGCAACCGGCACGGCACGGTCGATGACGGTGTTGTACGCGTCTTCGATGTCCTTGTTGGTGGTCGCAACGATCGAGCCATCGGTCTCCTCGTACGCAATGTCGAGCTGGTTCACGATGCCTTGGAGCGCGGAGTTGGCCGAGTCGATGAACGGCTTGCCCGTGGCAGCCTTGTAGTCATCGGCGATGTCGAAGAAGTTGTCCCAGTCGCCCTCGAAGAGTGCGGCCACTTCGGCGCGGTCGGTCGGCAGGCCAGCGGCGGCGAACAAGTCGCTGCGGTAGCAGACGCCCTGCGGGCCGATGTCGGTGCCGTACGCGATGAGGTTGCCTGCGGAGTCGGTAGCCGAAGCTTCCTTCCAGTCGAGCCAGCGGCCCTTGATGTCGTCGGGCACGGGTGCAAGCAAGTCGGCGTACTGCATCGCTTCGGTGAACCAGTCGATTTCGACCGCCTCAACGTCTGCGAGGCCGGACTTGCCGAGCTTCTGGAAGAAGTTGGCGCGAGCGTCGTTCGACGTTGCTGCCTTGTTGTGGATTACTTCAATGCCGGTCTCGGCCGTGAACTCTGCGAGCAGTTCGTCGGTGTACCCGAAGTCGTTGAATGTCGCGAGAGTGAGAGTGACATCCTCCGTCGACTCCCCACCTCCCGTTGCGCATCCAGTCGCGACCAAGGCAATTGTGGCGGCTCCAGCGATTGCTGCAGCGATCGTGCGTCGTGATGTTCTCACGGTCACTCCTTTGTGTGCGTGGCGGTTGGGTTCGATCGATGGGAGCGCTCCCAAATGTGGTGATGAGAGCGCTCCCACGCGATCGCCGCCAACATTAGGCACGCTCCATGTGCCCTGTCAAGTACTAGGTGGGAGCGCTCCCACTGCTCGACACGAACGGCAACCGCTTGCCTCAAGTGATAACCCTGCAAATACGCGGGTGCCGCGGCGCGGAAAATCTACAAAACTTTTTTTGCGGATTTGCTGTCGGCCGGGTCGGATGCCCGTTCCGAGTCGCTCGCGAGGGCGTCGATGCGCTCGGCCTCAGCGGCGACGTTGTCGGCGTTTTCCTGCAGAGCGGACTTCGCCCGCAGGGACCATGGTTTGGTCGAGCGACGAGAGGAACATTCCGGCCATGAGCCCGAAGATGACTCGGGAGTTATCGTCCCTTAGTATCGTTGAGTGTCTGACCTGCGAACTCGAAACCGCCCCACTCGGGAGCAGCGGCGGCGACGCAGCATCCTGACCTTCTCGATCATAGGCGCGGCTCTCGTGCTCTCGATCGTCGCGGTAGTAGCGCTGCTTGCACCTCCCGCGCCCGATGTTGCTGCGCCGACAGCGACGCCCACGAGAACGTCACCGACGCCCACCCCGACGCCGACTCCGACTCCGACGTTCGATGCGACGGCGTTCTCGATTGATGACCCGAACAGCTACTGGCTCGTCGTCAACAAGCTGCGGCCACTGAATCCGCTTGACTACCGCGCGGCGGATCTCGTAGAGGTTCCCGTGCCCTACGTGTACGCGCCCGAGCTTCGGCAGGTCGCATCCGACGCGGTTGTCGCGATGTTCGCTGCATTCAATGCCGAGACGGGACTCGCGATGCAAGCGCAAAGCGCGTACCGCAGCTACTCGACTCAAGAGAGCGTGTACGCCGGCTGGGTCGACAGTCTCGGTCAGGAAGCCGCCGACCTCACGAGTGCTCGCCCCGGGCACAGCGAACACCAGACGGGACTCGCGATCGATGTCAACGCGCTTCCCGATCAAGGCTGTGCCGTCGACATCTGCTGGGGCGCGACTCCGCACGCAGCGTGGCTAGCGGCAAACTCGTGGCGCTTCGGCTTCATCGTGCGGTACCCCGATGGCATGACGCACATCACGGGCTACGAGTATGAGCCGTACCACATGCGGTACGTCGGCGTTGAGCTCGCAACCGAGATGCACGACACGGGCATCAGAACGCTCGAGGAGTTCTTCGGACTCCCGCCCGCTAGCACCTACGCGGGCTAGCCACGCAGCGCGGCGTCGACGATTTCTTTCGCCTCGGCCTGAACGGCGCGCAAGTGATCGACACCCTTGAACGACTCGGCGTAGATCTTGTAGACGTCTTCCGTGCCGCTCGGTCGCGCTGCGAACCACGCGAACTCGGTCACAACCTTGACGCCCCCGAGAGCCGCGCCGTTGCCGGGTGCTTCCGATAGCTTCGCGACGATCGGGTCGCCTGCGAGTTCGGTCGCCGCAATCGCGTCGCCACTGAGCTTGCTGAGTCGGGCCTTTTGTTCCTTGGATGCCGCGGCGTCGATGCGCTCGTATGCGGGATCCCCGAACTGCTCGACGAGCCCCGCGTACAGCTGCGACGGCGTCTTGCCCGTCACGGCCAGAATCTCGGACGCGAGCAGAGCCAAGAGAATCCCGTCTTTGTCGGTTGTCCAGGCCGTGCCGTCTTTGCGCAAGAAGCTCGCTCCAGCGCTCTCCTCGCCGCCGAAGGCGACGGATCCATCAACGAGCCCAGGCACGAACCACTTGAATCCCACGGGGACCTCCCACAGGCGTCGGTCGAGAGCCGCTGCTACCCGGTCGATCATGGTGCTTGAGACGAGGGTCTTGCCGATCGCGGCATCCGCTCTCCACAACGGCCGATGCGTGTAGAGGTACTGAATCGCGACGGCGAGAAAGTGGTTCGGATTCATGAGGCCGCCGTCGGGCGTGACGATTCCGTGGCGGTCGGCGTCGGCGTCGTTGCCCGTGAGAATGTCGAAGTCATTGCGGCGCGCGACGACGGATGCCATCGCCGAGGGAGACGACGGATCCATGCGGATCTTGCCGTCCCAATCCAGCGTCATGAAGCCCCACGCGGGGTCGACGCGAGGATTCACGACCGTGATGTCGAGCTCGTACCGGTCGGCGATCGCCTTCCAGTAATTGACGCTCGCGCCGCCGAGCGGGTCGGCACCGATGTGGAGGCCCGCCTCCTTGATCGCGGCAACGTCGATGATGTTCTCGAGATCGTTGACGTACGCCGAGCGGAAGTCATAGGTTTCGACGGCGCTCGGTTCGGCCATCTTGACGTCGCGATTGTTGTTCGCGAGCAGTTCGTTCGCGCGGTCGGCGATCCAGTTCGTGGCGTCGCTATCGGCGGGGCCGCCGTGTGGCGGGTTGTACTTGAAGCCGCCGTCGCGCGGCGGGTTGTGGCTCGGCGTGATGACGATGCCGTCGGCTTGAGCGGAGTGTCCGGCCGCGTTGTATGCGATGATCGCGTGGCTGAGCGCGGGGGTCGGCACCCAATCGTCGAATTCGTCGACAAGCACGCGCACGCCGTTGGCCTCGAGCACTTCGAGCGCCGTCGTCTCTGCCGGGCGGGAGAGCCCGTGCGTGTCTTTTCCGATGAAGAGGGGACCCGTGGTGCCTTGAGCCGCGCGATACTCGACGATCGCCTGAGTGATCGCGGCGATGTGAAACTCGTTGAATGCTGTGTCGAGGGACGACCCGCGGTGGCCGCTCGTGCCGAACACGACGCGTTGCGTGAGAATCGAGACATCCGGAACCAACTTGTAATAGGCCTCAACGAGTTCGTGCACATTCACGAGATCATCGTGTTCGGCGGGGAGTCCTGCGCGGGCGTTCATAAACCCAGTCTTCCACTGCCCTAGGGTTGTTGCCATGCCTGAGCCAACGCGCGTCGAGACCTACAGCTATCTCGGCCCTGCCGGCACGTTTACCGAAGCCGCGCTCAAGCAGGTTTCGGACGCGGCTGGCAAGGTGTGGCATCCCGTCAATAATGTCGGCGAAGCGCTCGACGATGTCGTGCACGGTCGCAGTGTCGCCGCGATGATCGCGATCGAGAACTCGATTGAGGGCGGCGTGAGCGCTACGCAAGACGCGCTCGCGAACATCCCGAATTTGCGCATCATCGGTGAGTATCTCGTGCCGGTGAACTTTGTGCTCGTTGCGCGGCCCGGAACGACTCTCGCCGACATGAAGATCATCAACGCGCATCCCGTCGCGTACGCGCAAACGCACGTGTGGCTCGACGCGAACTTGCCCACGCACGGGCACATTCCGTCGACGTCGAACGTTGCTGCCGCCGCGTCCCTCTTTGAGAACGCGCTAGCGGATGCGGCCGTCGCGCCCCCAGGAATCACCGAGCACCACGAGCTCACAGTGCTCGCGGAAGGTATCGGCGACAACCCCAACGCCGTCACGCGGTTCGTGCTCGTGTCGCGCACGGCCCACTTGCCGGCGCCGACGGGGAGCGATAAGACCTCGATTATTGTCGAGCTCCCGGATGACACGGCCGGCCGCTTGCTCGAAATGCTCGAGCAATTCGCCACTCGGGGCGTCAACATGAGCTTGCTCGAATCGCGCCCCATCGGCGACGCTCTAGGACGCTACCGATTCGTTATCGACCTTGACGGCCACATTCTCGACGAGCGAGTAGCGGATGCACTGCTCGGCCTCAAGCGCTTCAGCCCCAACGTGATATTCCTCGGCAGCTACCCGCGCGCCGACAAGCTCGCGATCACCGTCACGCAGCGTTACGGCAACGAGGTATTCGTTGAGGCGCGCGATTGGTTGCGTGGCCTCATCGCGGGCGAGCCGCGCGACGGCTAACTCGCACCCGCCGCGCCCGCTCTGGCCGCGGACTCCCGCTGCCTACGCCTGCCCCGCGCCCGCCGTGGTCTCGGACCCTCGAGTTCGCCGGAATGGCCCATGCGGATGCCCAAACATGGGCGATTACGGCAAACTCGAGCCCGTCGGCGCGCGCAGTGCAAGCCCAGCCCGCAGAGGCACGTGCCTAGCGTCGCGCGAGGATCGCACGAATGCGCGCCACGAGCTCAACGGGATCGGCGAGGTCATCCGCATTCACTTCAATCACGCGCCACCCTTGCGCCTCGAGGCGTGTGCGACGGGTCATGTCCTTGCGCCACTGAGCAGCAGTTCGGTGGTAATCACCCTGGTATTCGATGACGAATTTGAACTTCCGCAGCATAAAGTCGGGCCGCACATGCCGTCCCGTCTCGGAGTCGACAAGCACGTGATTGATGCCGAGGTCGGTAAAACCCGCGGTAGCTAGCACGACCCTCAAGCGCGACTCGGGGCGAGATTCTGCGCGGTCGTTGAGTAGCCCGAGCGCCGTGCGCGCTAGTGTGACGCCCCTCCGCCGGCCCATTCGATGAAGTTGGGAGTGCAATTCGCCCACCGTGGCCACGGGCAATCTCCAGTGGATAAAGAAGTCACCGACTGCGACGAGGTCACCGAGATCGAGCATCCCCGCAAGGTCAACCCACGTGCGCGCGGGCGTTGTAGAGCGGATACCTCGAGCGGTAACCACGTCGCTCGCGACTACCTCGAGGCGATGCCCCGTGATGCCAGCGGCGTGGGGCGACGGTGCTGGGACCGCCACCGCGACGTGCACGTTGGGAGCTCGCTCCAACTTGAGGGGGATTGGTGCACCATGCAAGAGTGCGGCCGTCGAGTGACTGAAGAACGCGTCATCCCGCAATCGCAGCGCGAACATCGCGCAGCGCGATCGCAAGTCAATTTGCGCGCCGGACACCGCGACTCTCACACCGCTGACGGACCGATCAAGATCCGCGGCTCGCAGTCGCTTTGGCGGAAGCCCGGACGTTCGAACGCGGAATGGCTCCGACGTCAGGTGATGGGGCAGGGGCTCGCGGCGCACGTGACCATGCTCGCGTGAGCTGCGGTTGCGGCGTGCGGACTGTCCACAGCCCCTGTCCGCGCGGTCGAATTTGCCGAAATGGCCCATGTGGATGCGCGAACACCGGCAATTCCGGCAAACTCGAGCTCGGCGGCGGCGGCGGCGGCGGCGGTGGCGGCGGTGGCGGTGGCGGTGCGGGGTGTCGTGCGCGCGGCGTCGCGGGGGTAGATCCCCTACGCAGGAACCCGCACCGTCAGGGCGCCGGCGTCGACCCACACGTGCACCGACTTCGCTTCGCCGAACTCGTCGCCGTCGAGTTGAAACTCTTGCGGTGAATCCACCGTCATCTTGAGCGAGCGCGTCGTGAAGTTCGTCACATCGCGAACGTCTTTCGAAAGGTCGATGATCTTTCGGCCGATCGCCGACTTTCGCAAGACACCGTTCTCCCACGCTATCTTCTGCCAGATCTTCGCCCAGCCGAACGGTCCGCGCGGGCGCAAGGCGGCGACGTCGAGAACGCCGTCGTCGGGCAGGGCATCTGGCATGAGCAAGAATCCGCCGGGAAGCACGCCGCAATTGCCGACGATGATCGTGTGCACGTTCATCGAGCGCTCGGCGCCCCCGTCGGCACTATATGAAACGCGTACGGGCTTGAGCTTGGGAATCGAGCGCGCTATGCCGTCGATGTAGGCGAGCCAGCCTACGGCCTTCTTGAGTTTTGTCGACGTGTTCTTGATCATCTTGGCGTCGAGGCCGAGCCCGGCCATGACGAGAAATCCGTGTTCACCCGTCGAGCCGTCAGCGCGAACGATGTTCGCGATGCCGAGGTCGATGACTCGATCTTGGCCAGTGAAGGCTGCGGTAACGCTCGCCTCGAGGCTCGTCAGTGGCAAGTCGAGGTTTCGCGCAAGCAAATTACCCGTTCCCGACGGGAGCACGGCGAGAGCTACCGAAGAGTCACGCAGTGCTTCGGCCACGGCGCGAACCGTGCCGTCCCCGCCGGCAACGAGAATTACCTCCGCGCCACGGCGGATTGCGCTGCCCGTGACGTCTTGGCCAGCATCCTCTTCCGTCGTTGCGAACCAAATCGGCGTCGCCCACCCGTGCTCGCGCGCAGCGGCGGTCACGGACTTCTTGATCTTGCGCAGGTCAACCTTGAGCGGGTTGTAGACGACAGCGAGCTGGCGTTTGGGGCCGTTCGCGAGGTTAGCCACGCGCTCAACGCTACGGCATCCGCTCGGTAGGCTGTAGGCGTGATCGACCCCCAGCTATTGCGTGATAACCCCGAGGCCGTTCGGCGTTCGCAAGAGGCTCGTGGGGCATCCGTGGCGCTCGTCGATGACGCGATCGCGGCCGATGTGAACCGGCGCGCACGCATTGGCGAATTCGAGGCCCTGCGCGCAGAGCAAAACGTCTTCGGCAAGACCGTCGCTGCGGCGGCAAAAGAAGAAAAGAAGAGCCTTGTCGCGGAGGCCCAATCGCTCGCGGCGCGCGTCAAGGCAGCCCAGCAAGCGGCTCAGGATGCCGAAACCGACGTCACACGAATCGTCGGCGCAATCGGCAACGTCACGATCGAGGGCGTGCCGTCTGGCGGCGAAGAGAATTTCGTGACACTGCGGGAGGTCGGCGAAAAGCAGTCCTTCGACTTCGAGCCCCGCGACCACGCCGAGCTCGGTGAACTGCTCGGCGCGATCGACATCGCGCGAGGCGTCAAGGTCAGCGGGAGTCGTTTCTATTTTCTCAAGGGCGTCGGCGCGCGACTCGAACTCGCGCTCATGAACCTCGCGCTCGATAAGGCGCTCGCGGAGGGCTTCGTGCCGCTCATCACGCCCACTCTCGTGCGGCCCGAAATCATGGCGGGCACGGGCTTTCTCGGGGAACACTCCGACGAGATCTACTACCTCCCCGCCGACGACCTCTACCTCACGGGCACGAGCGAGGTCGCGCTCGCGGGCTTCCACTCCGACGAGATTCTCGACCTCAGCGACGGCCCCCTACGCTACGCGGGCTGGTCGACGTGCTACCGGCGAGAGGCCGGATCGGCCGGCAAAGACAACCGCGGAATCCTTCGCGTTCACCAATTCAACAAGCTCGAGATGTTCAGCTACGTGCTGCCCGAGAACGCCGAGGCAGAGCACGAGAAGCTCGTCGCCTATCAAGAGTCGATGCTGCAAGCGTGCGGCTTGAGCTATCGCGTGATCGATGTTGCCGCGGGCGATCTGGGGTCGAGCGCGGCACGCAAGTTTGACATCGAGGCGTGGGTGCCGACGCAAAACGCGTACCGGGAACTCACGAGCACGAGCAACTGCACGACGTACCAGGCACGCCGGCTGGACATCCGCTATCGCACCGAATCGGGCAAGACGACACCCGTCGCAACGCTCAATGGAACTCTCGCAACGACGCGCTGGCTCGTCGCGATTCTCGAAACGCACCAACAGCCCGACGGCTCGGTTGTGGTTCCGGATGCCCTGCGCCCCTACCTCGGCGGCCTCGAGATCTTCGTGCCCCAGTGACCAAGAAGTGGCTCATCGCCCTCGACATTGACGGAACCGTTCTTCGCGAGGACGGCGTCATGAACGACGCAGTTATCGATGCCGTAGCGCGGGTTCGGGATGCAGGGCACGAGGTAATGCTCGCAACCGGTCGCTCGGTCGCGATGACCCTGCCGATTCTCGATCGACTCGCCATCACACCGGAGTACCTCGTGTGCTCGAACGGTGCCATCACGCTCAAGCGCGACGCGGCGGCACCCATGGGCTACTCACGCGAACACGTTGTGACATTCGACCCGAGCGAAGTGCTGACGACAATTCGCGCCAACCTCGAGTCAGCCCACTATGCCGTCGAAGACGAAGAAGGTCTTTACCGGTTCACGGGTTACTTTCCGGATGGCACGCTCGGAGCCGCGAGCGAAAAGGTCGAGTTCGAGGCGCTGCTCGTAACGCACGCAACTCGCGTCGTCGTCATTTCGCCCGAGCACCGCATCGACGACTTCCTCTCGGTCGTCGAGAAGATGGGACTCCACAAGGTCAGCTACAACGTCGGCTGGACCGCGTGGCTCGACATCGCGCCAGACGGGGTAAACAAGTCGACGGCGCTCGAACGTGTTCGCGAGCTTCAGGGCATCCCGCGTTCCCGCGTCATGGCGGTCGGCGATGGTCGCAACGACATCGACATGCTGGAGTGGGCATCCGTCGAGGGTCGCGGCGTGGCTATG
>JANNCX010000258.1:0-2341 GCA_031387145.1 Salinibacterium sp. | reverse complement strand
GTCACTTGGAGCTTTTCTACTGTTGGCCAGACATGCGCCGCCGCACGCTGTGTCACAACGGCTTAGGCTCGCGCGCGTACCACTGCGTCCTCCTGCCCGCTCCTGCTCCTTGACGAGTCGCCGACCACACGGGTCAGCGACGGTAAACAAAGGAGAAAACCCCTTGGAGGGTCCAGAAATTAAGTTCGCCGAAGCCGTTCTCGATAACGGCAAGTTCGGCAAGCGCACGGTCCGTTTTGAGACCGGTCGACTCGCTCAGCAGGCGCAAGGTGCTGTAGCGGCGTACCTCGACGAAGACACCATGATCTTGAGCGCCACGAGTGCCGGAAAGCACCCGCGCGATGGGTTCGACTTCTTCCCGCTCACTGTCGACGTCGAAGAGCGGTCGTATGCAGCGGGCAAGATACCCGGCTCGTTCTTCCGTCGCGAAGGTCGCCCGTCCACCGAGGCAATCCTCGTGTGCCGCCTTATCGACCGTCCGTTGCGTCCGACCTTCGTCGAGGGTCTTCGCAACGAGGTCCAAATCGTCATTACGGTGTTGTCAATTGCGCCCGACGAGTTCTACGACGCACTTGCGATCAACGCTGCGTCGCTCAGCACGCAGATCTCGGGTCTTCCGTTCTACGGCCCGGTCGGAGGCATCCGCCTCGCGCTCATCGGTAGCCAGTGGGTTGCATTCCCGAAGTACAGCCAGCTGGAGGAGGCCGTTTTCGACCTCACCGTTGCGGGTCGCCTCGTAACCGACGAGAACGGCAAGGAAGACGTCGCGATCATGATGGTCGAGGCCGAAGCAACCGAAGGTAGCTGGGAACTCATCAAGGCCGGCGCTACGAAGCCAGACGAGACAGTCGTCGCTCAAGGCCTCGAGGCGTCAAAGCCGTTCCTCACGCAACTCATCAAGGCTCAAATTGAGCTCGCGGCGCAATCGGCGAAGCCCATCCAGGACTTCCCGCTGTTCCCGCCGTACTCCGATGATGCTTACGACGCCGTTTCGGCTCTCGCGTACGACGATCTCAAGGGCGTCTACCAAATCGCCGATAAGCAAGCGCGCCAGAGCGCCGATGACGAGCTCAAGGATCGCGTCAAGCTCGCGATCCAGGGCAAGGTCGATGCGGGGGAGCTCGGCGACGAGGTTCCCGCGATGTTCAGCGCCGCATACAAGTCCGTCTCGAAGAAGATCATGCGTAACCGCGTGCTCACCGAGGGCATCCGTATCGACGGTCGTGGCTTGAGTGACATTCACGCACTGGATGCAGAAGTCCAAGTCATCCCGCGCGTACACGGTTCTGCGATCTTCCAGCGCGGCGAGACGCAGATTCTCGGTGTCACGACCTTGAACATGCTCAAGATGGAGCAGCAGATCGACTCCTTGGCTCCCGTCAAGAAGAAGCGCTACTTGCACCACTACAACTTCCCGCCCTACTCGACGGGTGAGACCGGTCGAGTTGGTAGCCCCAAGCGACGCGAGATCGGGCACGGCTTCCTTGCCGAGCGCGCTCTCGTGCCAGTGCTCCCGCCGCGCGAAGAGTTCCCTTACGCGATCCGCCAGGTTTCCGAGGCTCTCGGTTCCAACGGTTCGACGTCGATGGGCTCGGTGTGTGCGTCCACTCTCTCGCTGCTCAACGCGGGAGTGCCGCTGCGCGCGCCCGTCGCGGGAATCGCGATGGGCCTCATCTCTGACGAGGTCGACGGGGTCACGCGCTACGCGGCCCTCACCGACATCCTCGGTGCAGAAGATGCCCTCGGCGACATGGACTTCAAGGTCGCCGGCACGTCGGAGTTTGTCACTGCAATCCAGCTCGACACGAAGCTCGCGGGACTCCCGTCGAGCGTGCTCGACGGTGCGCTCAAGCAAGCGAAAGAGGCTCGCACCGCGATCCTCGCGGTCATCAACGCGGCGATCGACGCTCCCGACGAGATGGCGCCCACGGCGCCGCGCGTGATTAGCGTCCAGATCCCGGTAGACAAGATCGGCGAGCTGATCGGCCCGAAGGGCAAGACGATCAACCAGATCCAGGATGACACGGGAGCTGACATCTCGATCGAGGACGACGGAACCGTATACATCGGCGCAGTCGACGGTCCGTCGGCAGAGGCAGCTCGCGCTGCCGTCAACGCGATCGCGAACCCGCTCAACCCGGAGGTTGGTGAGCGGTTCTTGGGAACCGTCGTCAAGCTCGCGACGTTCGGTGCTTTCGTTTCGCTTACCCCGGGCAAGGACGGCTTGCTTCACATCAGTGAAGTGCGCAAGCTTGCGGGTGGAAAGCGCGTCGAGAACGTCGAAGACGTGCTCGCAGTTGGCCAGAAGATCCAGGTGGAGATCACCAAGATCGGCGACAGC
>JANNCX010000215.1:0-2508 GCA_031387145.1 Salinibacterium sp. | reverse complement strand
GGCCACCATGCCACAACTGGCGCATCGGGCAGCAGAAGGCCCGTGATGAGGCTCTCTTGGTCGTGTGCGGCTTCGCCGTATGCACGCACAACGATCACCTCGCTGGCTCCCGCGTCTCCACCGACTCGGATTTGAGCGTCGACACGAGCATCCGACTTCGTGGATGCCGGGTCGGTCGACACGACGAGAACTCGCATAGGATGCTCGCGCGAGGCGTCGTTGGCCGCTTCGATCGCCTCTTCTTCGTCGCCGAGGTTCGTCGAGATGATAAGAGTCAGCACACGCCCGAGCGCGACAGCTCCGCCTTCTTCACGAATCTTGACGAGCGTCTTCGAAATCTTGCTCGTCGTCGTGTTGGGTAGGTCGACAATCACGGGCGTCTCCAAGTTCTACCGTCGCGGGCCATGAGATCGTCGGCGGATGCTGGCCCCCACGTTCCCGGCCGGTACTGTTCTGGCTTGCCCTGAGTTGCCCAGAACTCCTCGATCGGGTCGAGAATCTTCCAACTCAACTCGACCTCTTCGTGCCGCGGAAAGAGCGGCGGGTCGCCGAGCAGCACGTCGAGGATGAGTCTCTCGTACGCTTCGGGGCTCGCTTCAGTGAATGCGTGTCCGTAGCCGAAGTCCATCGTCACGTCGCGCACTTGCATTCCGGCGCCGGGAACCTTGGAGCCGAAGCGAATCGTGACGCCTTCGTCGGGCTGAACTCGAATGACGAGCGCGTTTTCGCCCAGTGCTGAGGTTTGGCTGTCTGCAAACAAGTACTGGGGTGCGCGCTTAAACACGACCGCGATCTCGGTGACCCGGCGGCCCAATCGTTTGCCCGCTCGCAAGTAGAAGGGCACTCCAGCCCAACGGCGTGTGCCAATGTCGAGCCGGATTGCGGCGAATGTCTCGGTCGTTGATTCGGGGTTTATTCCCTCTTCGTCGAGGAATCCGACGACGGCCTCGCCGCCGGCCCAACCGCCCGAGTATTGGCCGCGAGCGGTGTGCAACGAGAGGTCCTCGGGAAGTCGTACTGCCGAGAGCACCTTTTCCTTTTCCGCGCGCAAGTCAGCGGCGTCGAACGACACGGGCTCCTCCATCGCCATGAGGGCGAGCAACTGGAGCAAGTGGTTCTGAATGACGTCGCGAGCGGCTCCGATGCCGTCGTAATAGCCCGCGCGGCCGCCGACGCCGACGTCTTCGGCCATCGTGATCTGAACGTGGTCGACGTAGTTCGAGTTCCACAAGGGCTCGTAAAGCTGATTAGCGAAACGCAGCGCGAGAATGTTTTGCACTGTCTCTTTACCGAGGTAGTGATCGATGCGGAAAACGCTGTCGGGTGGGAACACCGACTCGACGACATCGTTGAGTTCGCGCGCAGTCGTGAGGTCGCTACCGAAAGGCTTTTCGATGACGACGCGTCGCCACTGGCCTTCCTTTTGCTCGGCGAGCCCGGAATTTCGCAATTGCTCCGTTACTTGCGGGAACGACTTGGGGGGAATCGACAAGTAAAACGCGTGATTGCCCATCGTGCCGCGGTGAGCGTCGAGTTCCTCAATCGTTGCCTTGAGTCGTTCGAACGATGCGGCATCGTCGAATTCTCCTTGGACGAAGCGGATGCCCGCCGCGAGCTGATTCCAGACGTCCTCGTCGAACGGGGTGCGCGCATACTGCTTGACGGCATCGTGAACGACTTTCGCGAAGTCCTGGTTCTCCCACTCCCGCCGCGCGAACCCGACGAGCGCGAACCCAGGAGGCAAGAGACCACGGTTTGCAAGGTCGTACACGGCGGGCATGAGTTTCTTGCGCGACAAGTCTCCCGTGACGCCAAAAATGATGAGCCCACTCGGTCCGGCAATTCGGTTGAGTCGACGGTCTGACGGCAACCTCAGCGGGTTGAAGTCAGACGTGATCTGCACGGGGGGCATGCTTCTCCTGCGAGTTCGAGGTGCCTGGCGTTAGGTGAGTGCGTCGATGATCAACGGCAACGTCGCGGCCGGGTTGTGCAACGTAAGACTGAGCACGGGGCGCCCATGCTCGGCAAGAACACTCGCGTCGCCTGCAGCTTGCGCACGAATCAACTGACCGAACGTAAATGGTCGCTCGGGAACCTGAAGGTCGACTTCTTCGATCGTCGTGATCTGAAGGAACACGCCGACCGCGGGGCCACCCTTGTGGAATTGTCCTGTCGAGTGCAGAAAGCGCGGACCCCAACCGAAGGTCACGGGTCGTTTAGCGCGCCAAGCGACTGCATCGCGGAGGTTGATGAGCGACGGGTGTGCGACTCGATCAACGTACGCCTGGATCGAAACGTAGCCGTCGTCTTCGAGGTGCGACAAAAGCGACGATATTGCTCCCGCAAGATCGCTCACTCCATCGACGACGCCGGGGGTGCCGCGAACTTCAATGTCGCCAACCACGAAAGCAGCTGGCGTCGATTGAGCAGGGTTGTCGATGAGCGCACGCGTGGCGATCTTCGCAGACTCGACGTCGGGCTGGTCGAACGGATTGATGCCGAGAATGC
>JANNCX010000201.1:0-7034 GCA_031387145.1 Salinibacterium sp. | reverse complement strand
GGGCAGATCCGAAGCGATGGCCTTGCGTGCGGCTTTCGATCGCTTGGGCGCCTCTTTGCGCAGCATGACACGACGGGAACCATCGAGCACACTCGCCGAAGTCTCCGTGAGCGCGAGAATTCCGTACTCCCCTTGCACCGCGAGCAGCCCTTGAGCGAGCAGCTGTCGCACGACACCGCGCCACTCCTGCTCGCTGAGGTCTTGGCCGAGACCGAACGTGGAGAGCTCATCGTGGCTGTGCTGGCGCACGCGATCGTTCGACTTGCCGAGCAGAATGTCGATGAGGTGCCCAGCGCCGAAGGTCTGATTGCGCTCGCGCTTGAGGCGCACGACGGTAGACAGCAGCTTTTGCGCCGCGATCGTGCCGTCCCAGGTCTCGGGCGGCGAGAGGCACGTGTCACAGTTGCCGCACTTGGTCGAGGTTTGGCCGAAATAGCCGAGCAGTTGCATCCGCCGACACTCGATCGTCTCGCACAATGCGAGCATTGCGTCGAGGTGCGCCGTGAGGTTTCGGCGATGCGCGAGATCGCCCTCGGACTGGTCGATCATTCGCCGCTGTTGCACGACGTCTTGCAGTCCGTAGGCGAGCCATGCCGTCGCGGGCAGCCCGTCGCGGCCCGCGCGGCCCGTCTCTTGGTAGTAGCCCTCGACGCTCTTGGGCAGATCGAGGTGAGCAACGAAGCGCACGTCGGGCTTATCGATGCCCATGCCGAAGGCGATCGTCGCGACCATCACGAGGCCGTCTTCGCGCAAGAAGCGCGACTGGTTGCTCGCGCGCACTCGAGCGTCAAGGCCCGCGTGGTACGGCAGGGCGGGGATTCCGTTCTCGACGAGAAACTCTGCAGCCTTTTCGACGGATGCCCGTGACAAGCAATACACGATGCCGGAGTCGCCCGCGTGTTCTTTCCTCAGCAGCGAGAGCAACTGCTGCAGGGGCTGCGACTTGCCCTCGATGCGGTACTGGATATTGGGTCGGTCAAAACTCGAGACGAATTGCTTCGCGCCGCGCAAGTCGAGTCTCGACGCGATCTCGGCGCGCGTGGCATCCGTCGCGGTCGCCGTGAGTGCGATGCGCGGTACTGCGGGCCAGCGCTCGTGCAGCACCGAGAGCTGCAAGTAGTCGGGTCTGAAGTCGTGCCCCCACTGCGAGACACAGTGCGCCTCGTCGATCGCGAAGAGGGCGATCGTGCCGCGATCGAGCAGCTCTGTAGTGGATGCAACGCGCAACCGCTCGGGCGCCAGATACAGCAGGTCCAGCTCGCCATTGACGAACGCCGTTTCGACGCGGCGTCGTTCGTCGGGCGACTGGGTCGAGTTGAGGAACTCCGCTCTCGCGCCTACCGCGGCGAGGGCATCCACTTGATCCTGCATGAGGGCAATGAGCGGAGAGATGACGACTCCCGTGCCTTCGCGCACGATCGCGGGGATCTGGTAGCACAGCGACTTGCCGCCGCCCGTCGGCATGAGAACGAGCGCGTCGCCTCCGTCGATAACAGTCTGGATGATCTCACTCTGCTGGCCGCGGAACTGCGAATACCCGAAGGTCTTCTCGAGCACACCGAGCTTGTCGAGTGCGCTTGTCGAAGAGGTCATGCGGGAAAGTCTACGAGCCGCCGCCGAAGCGTCGCCCCCGACATCTGCCACCGTCGGCGTCAAGGCGCGAGGCTGTCGAGCTCCTCGCGGATGCGGCGCAAGTGATGCGGAGACGCAATATTGCCGGCTTCCAATTCCGCGATGCGCGTTCGCAAGGCGTTCAACTCAACCGCGTGAGGGCTTTCACTGGGCTCGGTGCCGGGCGCGGGGTTCTTCGCGACCTCCTCGCGCGCCTGATCCATTGCGTTGATCACGATGCCGATGAGCACGTTGAGCACCGTGAAGACGATGAAGAACATGAACGAAAGAAAGTACAACAGCGCGAATGGCGTGACCTCGAGTCCACCGAGGAAGCTGTCGGGGAAATTCTCGAGCGTGAGCATGACGGTGAGCGTGAGCATCGCCACGCCAACGTTGCCCCAGCGCTCGGGGAGCGCTTCACCGAACAGATACACCCCTGCCATCGCGTAGATGAACATGAGGAAGCCGATGAGCACGGCAAGGTTGGCCAGTGGCGCGACCGACTTCACCATCGAGAGCATCAGGATGCGCGCCTCGGGCAAGAAGCGGAAGATCCGCAGAATCCGCAACAAGCGCACGAGCCGGAAGATGACCGTGCCGTTGTTGAGGAACGGGATGAGAGCCACGACAAAGAAATCGAATACGTTCCACGGATTTCGGAAGAACATCCAGGGCTTCGTGCCGTAGGAGATCAGGCGCAGAACGAGTTCGACAGTGTAGAAGATGATCGCGAACTGGTCGATAGCGTGCGCGACCGCGACGACCGCGGGGCTAAGGCCCGTGAAGGTGAGGATCGCGAGCGCGGCCGCATTGGCGATAATCACGGCAATCACGACGAATTCGAACGCGTTGCCGTACATGATGCGAGCGAGCCACTGGATGCGGTACGCAGGCAGAGTCACCTCGGTGCTGCTGAAGAGTCCAGGCCTCGCGGTGGACCGCTGGGGTTCGGATCGTTCACTCACCGCGCTACCCCTTGGAGGTCGGCTTCGCTGCGGGCTTGGTTGCAGCCGGTTTCGCGGGTGCCTTGGCTGCGGCAGGTGTTGCGGGCTTAGCCGTCGCCGTCGCTTCGCCCGTCGCAGGTTCCGCTTCGCCTCGCGCGCTCGACATCGACCCACGCACGTTCTCCGTGGTCTCCGACACGAACGCGCGGAACCGAGCCGCGCTCGGCGCCGGGCCGATCAGGTAAAGCACGAGCGCGACGACGAGCGCGGCGAAAGCGATCGTCAGCGCGAGGGTCGCGACGAACGGAACGACAGCGTCGTAGATCGCCCGCGACGAATCACTCGTGAGGTAGGGCGCGATCGTTACGACGAACACGGTTCGACCGATCGCAATGCCGCTCGCGAGAATCACCATCATGATTGCGACGGCGATGGACGCGTGGATGCCCGCCTTGCGGTTATCGCGAGCAAAGAGCACGCCCACAGCAATGAGCAAGAGGGCCACCAGCGGTATGAGCCAACTCAAGACATCGAACAACGCATACCCAGCGCGTGCTTTCACGATCGCGTCGAATTGCCCGAGCGGAATGACAGTCGTCACCTCGGGAATGAGCGCGCCGAAACCCACTCCGTTCTCGACGAGCCGGTCGGCGACCGCGGCGACGATGGGGCCGAGAGCGATGCCGACCTCACCCGAGTCGCTGATACTGAGGGTCTGCGATTGGGTTCCCTCGAGCACACCGACGAGTTGACTGTGCGTGACTCGGAGTGCTTGTTCCCAGATCGATGCGAATGCTTCGGACTCGACGACCTTCGTCGTCGCGGTGTCTATGAGAGAGCGCACTCCCTCGGTCGCCGGCCCTTCGAGGAGGCCCAACGCCGCAATCGCGCGCGGCGGAAGATCGAGTTGCGCGAGCCCATCGAATAGGTCGCTCGTCGTCTGATCGATGTCGACCTTCTCGTCGATCACGGTTGTGATTCGGTCGATCAAGAGTGCTTGAACCGCGGGGTCGTCCGCGAGCGGCGCGAAGGTCGCGACGAAGCGATCCGTGTTCGTGAACTCCGCGTGTGCCCACGCAACAATGAGGGCCGTCGGGCTAAGGAGAGCGCCGATGAGAATGAATACAGCAGCACCGAACAGTCGACCCGAGAATCTGCGCTTCGGCGGTGACGACGCGGCAGCGCGCAACGTTTCGTTCTCCGCAGTGAGTCGCGCGAGTTGTGCTTCAACGCTCTCGGCCTTGGTCGCCATGGCTCCACCTTTCGTGACGGCCCCGCCCGAGGCTCGATATTGAGATTAGCGCCCAATCCACCGGGTAGCGTTGAAACTTCACCTTTGCGATTGGCCCAAAATGCTCACTGTTCTCGTCGGACTCACAAGTGCGCTCGTTTTCGGCGCCGCCGACTTCCTCGGTGGCATTGCGGCGAAGCGGATGAGCGCCATCCTCGTCACGGCGATCGCCGCGGTTACGGGGCTCGTCGTGTTGGTGCTCTTGCTTCCCTTCATTGGCGGGGCATGGTCGATCGAAGCCGTGGTGTTCGGTGCGGCATCCGGAATCAGCGGAGCCATCGCAATCGGCTTGCTTTACGCGTGCCTCGCGATCGGGCCCATGAGCATTTTGTCGCCGCTTACAGCCGTCGTCTCGGCGATCGTGCCACTCACGGTCGGGCTCATCGCGGGCGAGCGACTCGGCGTCATCGGCTACGTCGCCCTCGGTCTCGCGCTCGTCGCGATCGTGCTCGTGGGCTTCGTGCCCGAGAAGGGGGTCGTGCGCCCGTCGCTCAAGGGCGTCGTCATGGCGATCGGTTCGGGAGTCGCGATCGGGGCGTTCCTCATTCTCATCGATGCGGCCCCGGATGACTCGGGGCTGGTGCCCCTCGTCGTCAACCGCGCCACCAACTCGACCATCATGTTCGCGCTCGTGGGCGTGCTCGCTCTCATGGCGTGGAGGCGCGGCTCGGTTCCCCGTGATGGCGCTTGGAGCGCGGGCCTGAAGTTTGCGGTCCTGTGCGGCGTGCTCGACGTCATCGCGAACATCGGCCTGTTGCTCGGGGTGCGGCTCGGCGAACTCTCAGTCATCGCAGTACTGACGGCGCTGTATCCCGCGGGAACGATCATCCTCGCCGCGATCGTGCTCAAGGAACGCATCGCGCCCGTGCAATACGCGGGACTCGTGCTCGCGATCGTCGCGGGGGCGATGCTCGCGCTTGCGTGACGTCTATAGGGTGCGGATGCCCGGCGCAGACGTGAGCGCGGAGTCGTCGGTCACGAGGGTCAGCCCACGCGCGAGAGACTGTGCCGCGAGCATCCGGTCGAATGGGTCGCGATGGTCCCACTCGAGGGAGCCCGCACTCCGCGCGTCTGCGGGACTAATCGCGAGGAGTTCGAAGTCGTACTCCTCGGTCAACTCGATGAGGTCGTACGGAAAGTCGAGCTTGCCACGACGCTTCTTGATCTCGAGTTCCCAAATGGATGCGGCGCTCACGGCTACGGTGTTTTCGGGGTCCACGAGCGCTTCGACCCAGCTCGCCTTGACGCGCGGGCTCGCGAGCACCCACCACATCACGACGTGACTATCGAGTAGAAGCGCGGTCACTCGCGCATTCCAAAATCGCGCTCGATTTCTTCGTCTGGCGCTGCCCAGTCGAAGGCGAGTAGTGCTGCCCGATCTTTCACTGTGATTGAAAGATCGATGCTGCCAGGTCTCGGCCGCGCGACACGAACTGTTGCCGAGACCAATCGGAACCGCGGCTTGCCGTGCTTCGTCACGATGATCTCTTCGCCATTTGCGGCGCGCTCGCCGAGCTCGGAGAGATGTGTCTTTGCCTCGTACAGGCTCACGGTCGTCGGTTCAGGCATGGTTCAATGCTAGGTCGTTTTGGTCAAATTGACTAGATCCAAGCTGGACTTGGCGTGGTGAAATTAGTCAATGTATGCTCACCATATGAACCAACTCGACCATGCTGACCGAAAGATGAGGCAACCCAGGGCCAACGCAATGCGTTCGGTAATCGGCGTACTGCTAGTTGTCGTGTTATCGCAAATTGGACTAACGCCTGCTTTTGCAGCCGCGTCTGTAACACTGACAGTTAACTCCTTCACCCGAGACGCAATCACTGGCACTCTCACATGGAACATGACGGGTACCGCGGTCAACAAGACGGACTCCGGGTGCGGCTGGTCCTGCAACTTTCAGTTGCTCGGACAGCGCTCGGACGGCCAACAAGTGGTTCTCCAGAGCAACGCCGCCACGACTGCTAGCTTCGCCCTCGCCGGATCGCGAGGTGCAGACGAGTTCTACATCACAGCAGTGCGAGGAATAATTCAGGGCACGTCAGTCCAGACTGCCTGGATCGCTGTGTCGGACTCAGTGGCCGCGCGTTCACTTGCTTTGGCGATCAATTCGATCTCACGAAGCTCAACTACTGGCGAGCTGAAATGGAACCTTACCGCGCAGCAAAGTAATACCAGCTTAGTCTCGTGCGGTTACCCATGCAACGTATTTATCGAGGTGAAGACCGCCACAGGGGCAACCACTACCTTGGCCCAAGTGGCTCGACCGGCAAACTACTATTCCGGCTCGGTTTCAGTTGTCGGTTCAGGTGGGTCCACCACGAGCACATACACGCACATTCGCGCCAGACTCGGCTCGTCGTCGTTGACTACGGGATGGTTAGCCATCTACGATTCTGCCCCACGACCCTTTGTCTCGCTAGCTGTCAATACGTTGAATAGGGACCCCGCGAATGGCCAGTTGATCTGGAATCTGGCCGCCATGCAATATAACAGCGGCTCAACACCTTGCAGCTATCCCTGTAATTTCGTCATTGAAGCCAAGACCTCGACTGGAGCCACAGAGACTCTTGCCCAAGCGTCCCGGCCGGCAAACTACTTTTCCGGTACAGCTACAATCTCGGGCCGAGGGGGTTCCACGACGAGTACGTACACTTACCTCCGGGCTCGGCTCGGCGACTCCATTCTCAATAGCGGATGGATCCGTGTTTCAGAGAACGTTCAAGGCGGGCACGACCTTGATGCGGCCGCGGCGATGTGGGTGGCAGCGGCGGTTTTGGCTGCCGACCCCTGCCTAGAGCTATTGCCAGTCGGGCCACATCTGGGGGGGAGCTCACTAAACGATTACCAGCTGGCGTGCAAGTCCGGAATACTTGCCGGCAAATCCTTCTCGCAGATATTCCTCTCGCTAGTGCAAGCATTTGGCGTAGGCGCTGTCAGTTACTTTCTGGTTTACGCGGACTACGCGGACGACCCGCCGGCGACGACCACAGAACGCCCGGCAGAGTGGGTTTGGGTTGACTATCCGTTTACGCAGCCGGTCCCTCCGTCAACACCGCCCGTCGTTGCGCGCCCGGTAACCGCGCCACCGCTTCTGGACCCGCTATATGAGAACAATATTGTCGCTCACATGATGAGGTGGGGATGGATTGCTCACTGGGGCGATCTCGGCGCAGTCGGCG
>JANNCX010000187.1:0-8493 GCA_031387145.1 Salinibacterium sp. | reverse complement strand
GGTCGAATGCAGCTAACTACCCCACAGCGTTAAGCTGCGACAGCTGCCAACCCAACCACGGACTAAACGCGAACGGCGTTGCAGCCGCGGCCGCCGAAAGCGAAGCGGGATCCACCCAAGCGAACTCCGAGACCTCGTCCGGGTTGGGCGCGACGACCGAGCCAGTCATGGCGCGATACACGGGGCAAATTTCGTTCTCGACGATGCCCGACGCGTCGACCGCGCGATAGCGAAAGTCGGGCAGGATCAGCGAAAGTTCCGAGACGACGATGCCGAGCTCGAGCAGCGCACGCCGCGTGATCGCGTCTTCCATCGATTCGCCGGGAGACGGATGCCCGCAAAACGAGTTCGTCCACACCCCGGGCCACGTGAGCTTGTTCAGAGCGCGACGGGTGACGAGCACCTCGCCGCCGGCGTTGTACACGTGACACGAAAAGGCGAGGTGCAGGGGGGTATCGGCCGTGTGTACGGTCGACTTGTCGGCGACGCCAGAAGGGCTGCCCAGGGCATCCAGTAGCACGACCTGTTCTGGAGGGATCATCGCGGTAGTCTGCCTAAGTGGATAGTTCTGCGCTGCTCGCTCTCTCTGAAGAGAGACAGGTGCAGGTCGACGCCGTTCTGGCTCGCTTCTTCAGCCTAGCTAAGAACCGCGCCGCACCCTTTGGTGAGCAATACGTGCAGTTGTGGCAGACCCTCGAGAACAACACGATCGGCGGCAAGAGATTCAGACCGCGCATGGTCATGGCGGCGTATCAATCGCTCGGCGGAACCGACACCCAAGCTGCGGCATACGTCGGGGCCGCGTTCGAGCTCTTGCACACCGCGCTCATCGTGCACGACGACGTGATCGACCACGACTTCACTCGCCGCGGACTGCCGAACATCTCGGGCACCTATCGCGACCTCGCGACCGCTGCTGGCCGCGGCGAGCTAGTCGCTGAGCACTCGGGCATCTCGGCGGCCGTCATCGCGGGCGACCTCGCACTGTTCAACGCGTACCGCCTCATCGATCGAAGTGGAGTGGTGGATGCCACGCGCGCACGTCTCCTCGAAGTGATGGATGACGCGCTCTTCGCATCCGCCGCGGGCGAGCTCATCGACGTGGATTTCTCGATCGCCGCTGAGGTTCCCAGCGTCGACGACATCCTCACGATGGAGAGACTCAAGACCGCGGTCTACTCGTTCGAAGGGCCCCTGCAAGCCGGCGCAATTCTCGCTGGCGCAAGCGAAGAGATAATCGCGACTCTCGGCGAGTTCGGCCGCGAAATCGGAATCGCCTATCAAATCGTGGACGACTTGCTCGGTGTCTTTGGCGTCGCGACCGAGACGGGCAAAACGACCATGGGTGACTTGCGTGAGGGCAAGCGCACCGTGCTCATAGCGCACGCGACGGGCACGAGCGAATGGGCCGGGGTCGCCCCTCTGTTCGGTTCACCCGACCTCACAGAAGAGGGGGCGGCGAGCATCCGCGAAGTGCTTGCGTCGTGTGGCGCGAAGACGTTCACCGAGGATCTCGCCCGGTATTACGCGAACCGTGCGATCGCGAGGCTGGCCGAGCCACAGATTCCCCCCGCGTTGCGCGCCGAGCTTAACCCCGTCGCCGCCGACGTACTCGGGCGCGTGAAGTGAGCGCGCGAGACGGCCTCTATGACAGAGTCGCGGAGGAGACCGCGAGCATCGTCATTCGTCGGTACTCGACGTCGTTCGGTCTTGCCTCGCGGCTACTGGGTGCATCCGTTCGCCAACACGTCGAGAACATCTACGCGCTCGTCCGCGTCGCCGACGAGATCGTTGACGGCGTGGCCGAGCAAGCGGGCCTCGATACGGTCGCGGCGGGGAGAGCGCTCAACGAACTCGAGCGCGAAACGGAACGAGCGATCGAGTCGGGCTTCAGCGCGAATCTGGTCGTGCACGCGTTCGCGCTCACGGCTCGTGACGTGAGTTTCGGAGCCGAGCTGACGGCGCCGTTCTTCGAGTCGATGCGCATGGACCTGAGCGAGAAGCACCACGACCAAGAGAGCTTCGAGCGCTACGTCTACGGCTCCGCCGAAGTCGTAGGCCTCATGTGCCTGCGCGCATTTCTCGCCGAAACGACCGTTGCTCCGGATGACGCGGCTCGCCTCGAACGCGGTGCCCGCGCTCTCGGTTCCGCATTCCAAAAGGTCAACTTTCTGCGCGATCTCGCCGCCGACTTTGAGACCTTGGGGCGCAGCTACTTTCCTGGAATCAACGTCGACAGTTTCACGGAAGCCGACAAGAATCGATTGCTCGACGACATCGATGCGGATCTCGCGGTTTCCGCGGCCGTCGTGCCCGAGTTGCCCGCGTCGAGCCGTCGAGCCGTCGCTCTGGCACAATCTCTTTTCGCCGAACTGTCCGCGCGCCTGCGCAAAACTCCGGCAGAACACTTGGTGCGCGCTCGCGTGCGCGTGCCCAATCCGGTGAAGGCGCGACTCGCGCTCGCCGCAGCTTTAGGGGGCAAACCGTGAGCAAGGTCGTAATCATTGGTGGCGGAATTGCGGGGCTAGCCAGTGCCGCACTGTTGGCGCGAGAGGGCCACGACGTCACGATCCTTGAGGGACGACCCGAGGTCGGCGGGCGCGCGGGCAATTGGGAGTCGGACGGCTTTCGGTTCGACACAGGGCCGTCGTGGTACCTCATGCCCGAGGTCTTCGACCACTTCTTCAAGCTCTTGGGAACATCCGCTGAAGAGCAACTCTCGCTCGTGACGCTCGACCCCGGGTACCGCGTGTACTTCGAGGGACTCGACGAGCCCGTCGACATCTCGGCCGAATACGAAGACAACGTCGAGTTGTTCGAGAGCATCGAGGTGGGCGCGGGCGCTCGCCTCGAGAAGTACTTGGTCTCCGCGAGCGTAACGTATGAACTCGCGAAATTGCGCTTCTTGTACACGAGCTTCGCTGACATCCGTCCACTCATGCGTGGCGACGTGCTATCGAAGACCGGCAAGTTTCTGCGGTTGCTCCTTGAGCCGCTCTCGTCGTTTGTCGGGCGTAAGTTCTCGGACCACCGGTTGCGGCAGATCTTGGGATACCCCGCGGTATTCCTCGGTTCGTCGCCCTACCTCACGCCGAGTATGTACCACCTCATGAGCCATCTCGATCTCGCCGACGGAGTGCTCTACCCGATGGGTGGATTCACGCGACTCATCGAGGCCATCGCCGACCTCGCGAAAGCCGAAGGCGTCGAGATCATTACGCGTGCGCAAGTCACCCGCATTGTTGTCGAGGGCGGCATCGCGACGGGCGTCGAGTATTTCGACGAAAGCCGCGCGGTGCAGTTCATCGATGCCGACATCGTCGTCTCCGCGGCCGACCTGCACCACACCGAGACGAAGTTGTTGCGGCCCGACGAACAGACCTACCCCGAGAAGTATTGGGAGTCGAAGCTTCCCGGCCCAAGCGCCCTCTTGCTCTACCTGGGCGTCGAGGGCGCGCTGCCCCAACTTGAGCATCACACGCTGCTCTTTACGCGCGAGTGGGAGAAAGGGTTCGATGCGATTTTCGGCGACCCGTCGTTCGTGCCTGACCCGGCGTCGCTCTACATTTGCAAGCCGAGTGGTGTGGATCCGGATGTCGCACCCGATGGATTCGAGAACCTTTTCGTGCTCGTACCGATCCCCGCCGATCCGAGTATCGGGCGTGGTGACACGGACGGCGACGGGGATGCGCGCATCGAGGCGCTCGCAGACAAAGTAATTGCGCAAATTGCCGAGTGGACGGGCATCCCGGATCTCGCTTCGCGCATCACGCTTCGTCGGACCGTCGGGCCAGGCAACTTCGCCGACGAACTCAACACGTGGCGCGGAACGGCTCTCGGCCCCGCGCACACGCTGAAGCAAAGCGCGTTCTTTCGCGCGGGCAACGTCTCGAAGAAGGTCTCGGGGCTCTACTACGTGGGAGGGTCGACGATTCCCGGAATTGGGCTGCCCATGTGCCTCATCAGCGCCGAGGTTCTCCTGAAGCGCTTGCGCGGCGACACGTCGACCGAGCCTTTGCCCGAGCCGCTGGTTGCGCAGGTTGAGCCCGCAAGGCTGGTTGCGCCTGTCGAAACCCCCGCGGTCCGATGACTCTGCTCTACCTCGCGGCACTTCTCATTGCGCTTACGGGCATGGTGCTCCTTGATCGTAGGTTCCGACTCTTTTTTTGGGAGGATGCTCGGCGAGCGACCATCGTGCTCGTGATTGGCGTCGTGTTCTTTCTCGCGTGGGATCTCGCAGGCGTCGGCCTCGGAGTCTTCTTTCGAGGAGAGACCTCGTTCATGACTGGGCTGCAAGTGGCACCCGAAGTGCCGCTTGAGGAGGTCTTCTTTCTCACGCTCTTGGTTTACGTGACGATGAACGTGTACACCTCGTTAGAGCGCAGGGCGAGGAGCCACCAATGACCTACTGGGCACTCAACGCTGTGTTCCTCGCCGCGGTCGCGATCGTCGCGCTGCTCGCGGCTCGTCGCGTGAACTGGCCAGCCGTGGGCCTCACGGCGGCAGTGATTCTCGTCGCAACGGCGGTGTTCGACAACGTCATGATCTCGGTTGGACTCGTCGACTACAACCCCGAACTCATCAGCGGCGTGCTCGTGGGGGTCGCTCCGCTCGAGGACTTCGCGTACGCAGTCGCTGCCGTGATTGGGCTCCCCTCACTGTGGGTGCTCTTGAGGGCTCGACGTGCTTAAGGCGCTCTTCGTGTCATCCCGTCCACTCAGTTGGATCAACACGGCTTTTCCGTTCGCGGCCGCGTACCTGCTCACTACTCGGCAGATCGACGCGACGCTCGTCATCGGAACGATCTTCTTTCTCGTCCCGTACAACCTCGCGATGTACGGAATCAACGACGTCTTCGACTACGAGTCCGACCTACGCAATCCGCGTAAGGGCGGCGTCGAGGGCGCCCTGTTGGACAAGCGGATGCACCGCCCGACGATCATCGCCGCAATCGTCACGACGGTCCCGTTCCTCGTCTATCTGGTTCTCGTAGGCGATCCACTCAGCTGGCTCGTGCTGGGCCTGAGCATGTTTGCCGTCGTCGCCTATTCGGCCCCCGTTCTTCGCTTCAAGGAACGCCCCTTCCTCGACTCACTCACGTCGAGCACGCACTTCGTCTCCCCCGCCGTCTACGGCCTGGTTCTCGCGGGCGCGACTTTCCCACCCGAGCTGTGGGCCGTGCTCGGGGCGTTCTTCTTGTGGGGAATCGCGTCCCACGCGTTCGGTGCGGTGCAAGACGTGCTCGCCGATCGCGAGGGCGGCATCTCGTCGATCGCGACCGTCATCGGCGCTCGCGCCACCGTGCGCTTCGCGGTTGTGAGCTATCTCGCGGGCGGCGTGCTGCTGCTCTTTTCGGCCAGGCCCGGCCCGCTCGCGGCCGTGCTTGTACTCCCATACGCGATCGTGTGCGCGCGGTTCTGGAACGTGACGGATGCCGCGGCCGAGACCGCAAATCGCGGGTGGCGCCGATTCCTGCTGCTCAACTTCGTGACGGGCTTTCTCGTCACGATGCTCTTGATCGCCACGGCGCTGCTGTACCCCGCCGTCTAGCTTTCGTAGCCCAGGTTCGCTGCCATGCGCTCGAGTACCGAGACGCTCAACTGGTAGTCCTCTGCGGAGATTCCTTCCGCGATAGCCGTGCGTTGCGTGGCAACGACCTCCGAGAGCCGGTCGAGAGCCGCGCGGCCCCGTTCCGTGAGCGCGTAACCCGTGGGCGTCGACTCCACCCACTCGCTCTCGACGAGCTCGGTGAGATTCTCCGCCGAGGTCTCGTCGGCGCCGAGAAACGGTGCGACAGCTGCATCCAGTTGCTCGATCGTCGCGGTTTGGGCGTGCAACACATTGAGAAGCTGCCACTGTCGGCGAGTAACGCCGTGTTCCTCGAGCGTTGCTGCGAACTGATCATCGATGAGTCGGTCGACGAGTTTGAGCCAGAACCCTATCGGGCGAGGGGTGTCCATGCTCAGAGGCTACGCCGTGACTCCGCCAAACCTCCGTCAATACGAGAAACCGAGTTGGGGTGGATACTCGCCCATCGCGGTCAGTTGTGTGGCCGCATCGCGCAAATGAGCGAGCGTAAGGCCGAGCGCGCCCGGCCCGAAGCTCACTCGCGACACCCCAAGTACTGCGATTGTCTCGAGTGGCGGCGAGCTGGGGTTCGCGATCACGGAGACGAGCCCGTCGACCTTTTCGATCGCCCACGAGATCGACTCTTCGTCACGCGCGCCGAGCATGAAAATTACGTCTGCCCCGGCCGCGAGGTATGCGTTGGCGCGGGCAATAGCGTCGTCCCTCGTGCTTCCGCGCACGAGTGCATCGACGCGAGCGTTCAACACGATCGGCACGCCAGTCGCTTCGGCAGCCCTTCGCACCGCCGCGACGCGGCCCACCGCGAGCTCCAACGGTAACAACGAGGTCGGCGAAGTGCTGTCCTCGAGGTTGAGCCCCACGGCGCCGGTCGCGATGAGTCGCTCGACGTTGTGCTGCACGCCTGCGGCATCCACCGCGTAGCCTCGCTCGAAATCGACAGACACGGGCACATCGACGGCCTTCACAATGGTGGATGCCACGGCCAACGCCTCATCGACCGAGAGCCCTTCACCGTCGCTAACGCCGTGGGCGAAGCTAATGGCGTGGCTCGCTGTCGCGAGCGCCCTCACTCCCGGGGCGGATGCGACGATGCGCGCAGTCACGGCGTCCCACACGTTCGTGACGATGAGGGGATCGCCGGGTACGTGCAGCGACCTCAGTAGCTCTGCCTTCTCGAGTTGAGTCATGATCCCCAGTGTGCCACTGCACGTCGGATGAATTGGTTATCGAAACCATAGAGAGATTCGACGGGGCCGTATTCGAAGATCTCTACCGACTGGTCGCCGAACTGAGGGCACTTCATGCTCGATTATGCTAAACCCTATGTCCATAACGTCACTTCGGCCCCAATCCCAATGACTTCCGGAACTGGGCTCGGCGATGGGTAGAAGTGAATTGTCCACACTTTTTTGTCGACAATTTCTCCCAAATTGAACTAAGTTCAAATCAGCGTCGACTTCGAACATCGCGAACACACATTGTCGTTACGAGAGCTCCCTGGCAACAGATGGTGACAGAATCCCCGAGACGATCGATCCAACCGTGCTCAAATAAGGCGAAGGTCGCCGACTTGCGAGCTATCGCCCCAGACCGCTCTCTCGAGGGGGCTCGTCAGGGGGGCGCACGATCGAGGCGCAACGATGCCGCGGCACCAGCATAAAAACATATCTACTCACGCACATTCGTGCGAAACTTGCGACATGAGAACCACAGTCGATCTTCCCGACGAACTCTTTCGGCAGCTCAAGGAACGGGCGATTGCCGAGAACCTAAGTCTCAAGCTCCTGCTCGAGAAGTCGACCTATCACTACCTTCGCGAGCCGATTCTGCGAATCGACGTCGCGGACATCGATCTTCCCGTCGTGGGTGACGGCACGGGCGCCGTGCTCGTCGACCCCGCGACCTGGTGGAACGAACTGAACGACCGCGCATGAGAGCCGTCGACACGAACATCCTCGTGTACGCCTTCCACGCCGACTTCGAGCAGCACGACCGCGCACTCGCGGCGCTCAAGGCGCTTGTCGCGCGCGGCGATGTGTGGGGCATCCCGTCTCCGTGTATTCACGAGTTTCTCAGCACCGTCACGCGAAAGAACTACCTGTCGAGGCCGGCAACGATCGGCGAAGCGCTCGAGTTCACCACGGCGCTTCGAGCGGAATACGGATGCTTCGTGCTCGACGAAAGCGCGCGCCATTTCGATACCCTCGCTGACGTGCTAACGACGAGTGGTGTCACGGGGGCCAAGGTTCACGACGCACGAATTGCGGCAATCTGCCGGGATCACGGCGTGCAAGAGCTCTGGACCGCGGATCGCGACTTCAGCTACTTTCCGTGGCTGAATACGGTGAATCCGCTTGTTCGTTAGCGCGGGTTACTGCTCAGGGCTCGTCGCGGCAGCCGACTGCTCCGTCACGCCGGATCGAGGCGGTGGCGTCACGAAGATCAGCAGCACGCCGCCGATGAGCAGTACGAGGGAGATGCCGAGGATCCCGTAGAGCGTCTGGTTCGCGGCGACGGCGATGAATACGCCCCACAGCAGCGAGGCCATCCACCCGGCTGCACGACCGGTGGTCGCGTACAGGCCGAATACTTCGCCTTCACGGCCGGCCGGGGTGACGCGAGCCAGGAACGAGCGCGACGCGGCTTGAGCTGGCCCGACGAACAGAGCGAGCACGATGCCAGCCCCCCAGAACAACGGCTGCCCGAGGCTCGCGCCGAAGAACACCACGAGCGTGCAGATGACGAGACCGAAGATTGAGACGAGGATCACGCGCTTGGGGCCAAACCGGTCGTCGAGGCGCCCAGCGAGAATCGTCGAGATACCGGCGACGACGTTGAGCACGATTCCGAAGATCACGAGATCGGTGAATCCGAATCCGAATACGATGCCCGCGATGATCGAGC
>JANNCX010000109.1:0-5778 GCA_031387145.1 Salinibacterium sp. | reverse complement strand
CGTAGTCGCGCGCATCCGCGGCGTCGATCCCATCAAGATCATCGAGATGCTCCGCGGGTTGAGTCATGGCGGGTGGGATCCCAAGGAGCACGGGAACTTCCACCTCTACACACTCGTGATCGGGTCGCAGACACTGCACGCCACCGGGTATGCAATGGGCATCCAGTTCGATGGCTCGTACGCAACGGGCGACGCCGACAAAGATGAAGCCGTCATGGTCTACTTCGGCGATGGCGCGACGAGCCAGGGCGACGTGAGCGAGGCGCTCGTCTTCGCCGCGAGTTACCAGACGCCACAGGTGTTCTTTTTGCAAAACAACCACTGGGCGATTTCGGTTCCGGTGACGCGCCAGTCGCGCACTCCGCTGTACCGTCGGCCGAGCGGATTCGGGATTCCCGGCGTGCAGATCGACGGCAACGACGTGCTCGCGAGCTACGCCGTCACGAGTGCGAACCTCGACGCGGCACGCGCGGGCAAAGGCCCCGGCTTCATTGAGGCACTCACCTACCGAATTGGCGCGCACACGACGAGTGACGACCCCACCAAGTACCGGGACGAAGCCGAGCTCGACTTCTGGGTCAAGCACGACCCGATTCCGCGCTTCGAGATCTACATGCGGTCGCGCGGCGAGAGTGACGCGTTTTTCGCCGAGGTAGCCGAAGAGGGAGAAGACATCGCGGCCGACGTGCGCAAGCGCACGCTCGCGCTCGGGGTTCCGGAAGCATCGAGCATGTTCGCGAATGTCTACTCGGAGCCGCACCCCGTGATGGCGGCTCAAGCCGCATGGCTCGCCGACTACGAAGCAAGTTTCGACGGGGGGCAAGCATGAGCGTCGAATCACTGAGCATGGCGAAAGCCATCAACGCGGGCTTGCGCAAAGCGCTTGCCGACAATCCAAAAGTGCTCCTCATGGGAGAAGACATCGGTCCGCTCGGCGGAGTATTCCGGGTCACCGAGGGCTTGCAAGCCGAGTTCGGCGACAAGCGCGTACTCGACACCCCCCTCGCCGAGTCGGGCATCATCGGCACCGCGATCGGTCTCGCGATGCGTGGCTACCGCCCAGTCTGCGAGATTCAGTTCGACGGATTCATCTTCCCGGGCTTCGACCAGATCACCTCTCAGCTCGCGAAGCTCACGGCTCGACACGAGGGCTCGCTCAGCATGCCCGTCGTCATCCGCGTTCCGTACGGCGGACACATCGGTGCGGTTGAGCACCACCAAGAGAGCCCCGAGGCGTACTTCGCACACACTCCGGGCTTGCGCGTCGTAACGCCCGCGACGCCGCACGACGCTTATTGGATGATCCAAGAAGCGATCCAGAGCAACGACCCTGTGCTGTTCTTCGAGCCCAAGAGTCGCTACTGGCCGAAGGGTGACGTGGATGACACGGCAAGTGGCATCCCGCTGCATTCAAGTCGAGTCGTTCGCGAAGGCACCGAGGTAACGCTCCTCGGGTACGGGCCAACAGTCTCCCTGCTCTTGCAAGCCGCGGACATCGCGGCCGAGGAAGGCACGTCGATCGAAGTCGTCGACCTGCGCTCGCTCTCGCCCATCGACTACGACCCGATCGTTGCGTCCGTTCAGAAGACGGGCCGGCTCGTGATTGTGCAAGAGGCTCCCGGGTTTGTCTCGGTCGGTTCCGAAATTGCCGCAACCGTGACGGAACGAGCCTTCTATTCGCTCGAGTCTCCAGTGCTTCGGGTCGCTGGGTTTGATACGCCCTTCCCGCCCGCAAAGCTCGAGACGACATACTTGCCAGACGCGGATCGCGTGCTCGAGGCAGTCGACCGGGCCTTGGCCTACTAGGAGGCAGACATGACCACCTCAGACTTCAGGCTCCCCGACGTGGGTGAGGGTCTCACCGAGGCCGAGATCGTGTCATGGAAGGTCAAGGCCGGCGACACCGTCACGATGAACCAAGTGCTCGTAGAGATCGAAACCGCGAAGTCGCTCGTCGAGCTTCCTTCGCCGTTCGCTGGCACGGTTTCGGCACTCCTCGTCGAAGAAGGCCAGACGGTTGAGGTTGGCACGCCCATCATCTCAGTAGCTACGAGCGGAGAAGAGCCCGCGGCACCAGCGCCAGAAGCCGCCGCGACAGTCGCAGACACGAAGGCCACGGTCGCTCCCGACGAGAAGTCCGGAGCGGTACTCGTCGGTTACGGAAGCAGCGGCCACGGAGGTTCCCGCCGCCGTGGCGCCCCAGCTGCCCCTGCGCCGGTCGCCCCTGCCGCGACGTCTCGGCCCGCAAGTGTGCCGGCTGCTACGGCATCGCCCGTCATCGCGAAGCCACCGATCCGCAAGCTCGCGAAGGACCTCGCTGTTGATCTTGCGGGAGTCACCGCGACTGGGCTTGCGGGTGAGATCACGCGTGACGACGTGATTCGCCAGGCGTCGCAAGCGAGCGTCTTCAGAAACATCGAGACGCCAGAATGGGGAACCGAACGCGAGGAACGCATCCCCGTCAAGGGAGTGCGAAAGGCGATCGCAACCGCGATGGTGCAGAGCGCATTCACTGCACCGCACGTGAGCATTTTCACCGACGTCGATGCCACGCGCACGATGGAATTCGTCACGCGCTTGAAGAACTCGCCCGACTTTGCCGGCGTGCGCGTGAGCCCTTTGCTCATCATGGCGAAGGCGCTCATTTGGGCCGTTCGCCGCAACCCGGCCGTCAATTCGAGTTGGACGGACAAAGAGATCATCGTGCACCACTACGTGAACCTCGGCATTGCGGCAGCGACGCCGCGCGGGCTCATCGTTCCCAACGTAAAGGACGCACACGCTCTGTCGCTCATCGACCTCGCGACGGCGCTCGAGCAACTCACGATCACAGCGCGCGACGGCAAGACGCAACCCGCCGACATGTCTCAAGGCACGATCACGATCACCAACATCGGGTCGTACGGCATGGACACGGGAACGCCCATCATCAATCCGGGCGAAGCGACGATCGTCGCGCTCGGAACGATAAAGCAAAAGCCCTGGGTCGTCGATGGCGAAGTGCGACCGCGATTCGTGACGACGGTCGGCGCGAGTTTCGACCACCGCATCGTCGACGGCGATGTCGCGAGTCGGTTCGTCGCCGACCTCGCGAGCGTGCTTGAGGAGCCAGCGCTGCTGCTCGACTAGAAGCGAACCGAGCCAACGCTCGGTCTGGCGCGCTTGCGCCCGGCAGCCCCCCGGCCTACGCTGTTGATAACGAGTCTCATTACGGTTATCGGCAGGGGAGAGCATGCGGCTAGTTCTGCCCGTCGCCCTCGTCGCCGTGCTGCTTTCAGGATGCGCGCCCTCGGTCGAGTCGGACGCCACGATCCGCATCGTCGCGTCGACCGACGTGTACGGCGACATCGCGCAGACCATCGGAGGTAGCGACGTCTCGGTCACGAGTCTCATCTCGGGCGCGCAGCGGGACCCCCACAGCTTCGAGGCATCCGCTCTAGATCAGCTCGCGGTGTCGAAAGCCGACGTGATTGTTGCGAATGGCGGGGGGTACGACCCCTTCGTGGGAGCGCTCGTCGAGTCATCCGCTTCCGAGGCAATTGTGCTTACCGCGAGCGAAATTGTGGGCCTCGCGGACGGCGCGAATGAGCACGTTTGGTACGACTTTGAGTCGATGGATGCCGTCGCCGAGAGTATCGCGAATACCCTCGCCGAGCTCGACCCGAGTAACGCCCCGACCTTCGAGGCAAACTATGCGGAGTTCTCGAGCGCGCTCGCCGAGTTCGAGAAAGCACCGCGGCACGAGGGCGGGGTAGCCGTGACAGAGCCCGTTGCGCTCTACTTGCTCGAGGCCATTGGGCTCGTCAATGAAACACCCGCGGCCTTTACCGAGGCGATCGAGGAAGGCAGCGGTGTGCCGCCGGCCGTGCTTCAGCAGACTCTCGTGCTCTTCGAGGCCCGCGAGGTCGTGCTTCTCGGCTACAACAAGCAGACGGCGAGTTCGGAGACCGAGCGCGTGCGATCCGCGGCGGTCGCGGCGGGCATCCCGATCGTTGACTTCTCCGAAACACTCCCCGAAGGCGAGACATATCTTTCGTGGATGACCGCGAATCTCGCGAACCTCGAGGCGGCGCTGTGACGGCCGTACTCGAGATCTCGGGAGGCACGCTCGCTTTCGGCGAGACGCCCTTGTGGAGCGGCCTCGATCTGCGCGTCGAGCCCGGCGAGTTTCTCGCGGTCTTGGGCGCGAATGGTTCGGTCAAGACGAGTTTGCTCAAAGTAATCCTGGGTCAGCAGCAGTTGGATGCCGGCACGATCGTTCTAGACGGTGAACCCGCGCGGCAGGGCGATCGACGCATCGGGTACATCCCGCAGCAGAGGATCGTGCCCGCGGGCCCTCCCAGGCGCGGCCGCGATCTCGTGACTCTGTGCGTCGATGGTCACAAGTGGGGGCTGCCGTTGCCTTCGCGAGCAACTAAAGCGCGGGTCGACGAGTTGATCGATGCAGTCGGTGCCACGGGATTCGCGTCGAGGCCCATCGGCTCCCTCTCGGGCGGCGAACAGCAGCGATTGCGTGTCGGGCAAGCGCTCGCGGCTGACCCGATGCTCTTGCTGTGCGACGAACCCCTCTCGAGCCTCGATCTCGCACATCAGCGCGGTGTCGCCGAGCTAATCGAAGGCAGAAGACGCGACCGAGGTTCATCAGTAATCTTCGTGACGCAAGAAATCAATCCCGTGCTCGGGATGGTCGACCGAATTCTGTACCTCGCGCACGGCGGCTTCACGATCGGCACCCCCGACGAGGTATTGCGTGCCGACGTGCTGTCGCGACTGTATGGAACGCCCGTCGAGGTATTCCGCAGCGGCGGGCGAGTGTTCGTCGCGGGCATCCCCGATGGCGCGCACCACCACGAGGGGGATGCGGCGTGATCGACTTCGCGACCTACCTCGAGCTGCTCGTGCTCGTACAGAACTCGATCATCGCGGGTGCCGTGCTGGGCATCGTCGGCGGTCTCGTCGGGGTGTTTGTTATGCAGCGCGATCTCGCGTTTGCCGTGCACGGCATCAGCGAGTTGTCGTTCGCTGGGGCCGCGGCCGCGCTCTTGCTCGGAGCGAGCGTCGTCGCGGGGTCGATCCTTGGTTCGCTCATCGCGGCGGCACTCATTGGCGTTCTTGGAGCTCGCGCGCGAGACCGCAACTCGATTATCGGAGTGCTCATGCCGTTCGGCCTGGGACTCGGCATTCTGTTTCTCGCGCTGTATCCCGGCCGCAGCGGAAACAAGTTCGGCTTGCTCACGGGCCAGATCATTTCAGTGGATGCCCCGCAGCTCGGGTTACTCATCGCGATCTCGATCGTCGTGCTCGCAGTGCTCTTGCTCATCTGGAGGCCGCTCACGTTCGACAGTCTCGACCCCGAGGTTGCGGCCGCGCGAGGAGTTCCGACGCGCGCGCTTTCGCTCGCGTTCATGGTACTGCTGGGACTCACGGTCGCCGTCTCGGTGCAAATCATCGGGGCGTTGCTCGTGCTCGCACTCCTCGTCACCCCGGCGGCAGCCGCGATGCGCGTGAGCTCTTCGCCCGTCGTCGTTCCGCTGCTGAGCATGGCGTTCGGGTTCGTGTCGGCGGTGGGGGGCATCCTCATCGCACTCGGTGGGTCGCTGCCAATCAGCCCCTTCATCACGACGATCTCGTTTGGTATTTACGTAGTTGCGCGCTGGAGCGAAAAAGGGAGGGCCATTTCTGGCCGTCGCCGCGACGCCAGCGCCGTGAGCCGTCTCGGCTCACGGCTTAAACTGGAGCAGAAATGAAGCGCAACACGTGGCAGCGCGAGGCGGTGCG
>JANNCX010000045.1:0-1806 GCA_031387145.1 Salinibacterium sp. | reverse complement strand
ACCTTGCCGGTGGGCATCGCGGTACTCCTTATTGCTTGAACGTCAACTCTAGAGGACTTGCGACTGGCGTATCCTTGACGAGTGACAAATGACACACCCATCTCGGACCACCGCACCGAGCGAATACTCGCCTTCATGGTCGCGTCAGCGGTTGGGCTGTCGGTGATTTGCTTCATCTTGATCATCGTCGGCAGCGGTGCGGGCTGGGACTTCAGCCAATCGCCTCTCTCCGTCATCTTCGTTCTGCCCGCGATCGGGCTCCCGCTCGGCCTCCTACTGATGATCGCCCTCATCGTTGTGAGCGGCATTCGCCGGGGTCGTGAATCGAAGGATGCCGGCCGCTAACGATGCCGCGCTGCTTCTGTCGGAGCAGCTACGGTCTATGCCCGATGGCGAACTCGCCGACGTTCTCAACGCCCGCGAGATTCGTGCGGCGGGCATCCGGGACTTCTTTGATCTCGCGGAAGCGCTACTCGATCCCGACTCGATTCAGCACGCCCTCGGCAGGCTCGATCGGCCGACGCTCGCGACGCTTGCCGCCATCAGCGATCTGGGATCAGCAAGTGAAGCGGATGCCGCCGCCCACCTCGCGGCGCTAGGCGCTCCCGCGAGCGCGCTCTCTGTGCACCTCGCCGACGCCGTGCACCTCGGGCTCGCGACGGTCGTGCGGGCAACCTACGTCGTGCCACCCTCGGTCTCGGCGGCGCTCGAGGCGTGGCCTAACGACGGGCTCCCGGGGCTCGAGCAGCTCACGTCGACGCCCGCCCCCGCCGCGCTCGCCCCCGTCAGCACCGCGCAAGCGATCAGCACCGATCAGGTCGCTGCCGAGCACGCGTTCACGACGACGACGTCGGTCGCCGAACTTCTCACCGAACTCGCGCACGAATCCGCTCGGGAGCTCGCTCGCGGCGGCGTCGCTTTGCCCGACTCCAAGCGGCTCGCGGTAGCGATGGGCGTCGACCTCGATCGCGTGCCGGGCCTGCTCGAGATCGCGTCGCGCGCTGGGCTCACGGCTCTCGACGGCGGCCGCTGGATGCCGACCGACTCGAGCTCCCAATGGCTCGTGGATTCGTCGAGCGAACGGTGGTCTCTGCTCGCGACGGCGTGGCTCCAGCGATTGCCGATCGACATCCGCACGGTGCTGCGCGAGCGAGCACACGCGACGTGGGGCGACCGACTCGACGAATACCTCGCGTGGCTCTACCCGGCGGGCGGCGAGTGGATGCGCGACCGGGTGCTCGCGTACACGCGTGATGCCGAGTTGCTCGGCATCACGGCGAACTACGAGCCGAGCTCCCCCGGTGCTGCGCTGCTCTCGGCTGGCGCCGAGCCCGCGGCCGCGCTCATGGCGCAGCTCTTCCCGCCCGAAGTTCACGAGGTCTACGTGCAACCCGACCTCACGATCGTGAGCCCCGGACCGCTCGCGGCGGCGCTCGATGCGCGGCTGCGCACGATGGCCGACGCGGAGGGGCGCGCTCTCGCGTGCACCTACCGAGTGTCCACGGCGAGCGTGTATCGCGCGATGGCGGCTGGTGAGACCGCGGAGTCGATGAGGGAGTTTCTCGACGGGATCTCCCTCACGGGCATCCCGCAGCCGCTTGACTATCTGCTTGACGAAGCGAGCGCGCGCTACGGGCTCGTGCGCGTGGGGGCCCTCGATGGCGGGCACAGTTACATTCGCTTGACGGATGCCACGCTCTTGCGCACCCTGGCGATAGACCACAGCATTTCGGCACTCGGGCTGTCGCGCTCGGGTGACGCGCTCGAGACTCGGTTCGGGCTCGAGGTCGCGTTTTGGAGTCTGAG
>JANNCX010000025.1:0-2929 GCA_031387145.1 Salinibacterium sp. | reverse complement strand
CATCATCGACGAGTTCGCGAAGCAACTCAAGCTGCCGGAATCCGTGATCGTAGCGAGGGACGTGGCGACGACGGGTAACACTTCGGCCGCATCGATTCCGCTCGCGACGCATCGACTACTTGCCGAGCATCCCGAACTCAGTGGCGGACTGGCTCTGCAAATCGGCTTCGGCGCTGGACTGGTCTTCGGCGCTCAAGTGATTGTGCTTCCGTAGTCCCCTAAACTAGCAAGCGGTCAAATTACATCCCCAAGGAGAAAAACAATGGCATTGTCCACTGAAGAAGTGCTGGCCGGTCTGGCCGAGCTGATCAACGACGAAACCGGTATTGCGACGGACACCGTCGAGTTGGACAAGTCGTTTACTGACGACCTGGACATCGACTCCATCTCGATGATGACGATCGTTGTCAACGCAGAAGAGAAGTTCGACGTGAAGATCCCCGACGAAGAGGTCAAGAACCTCAAGACCGTCGGCGACGCAGTGAGCTTCATCACCGGCGCTCAGGGCTAACCACCTCTCGTGGTTGGCCAATCGCACATACGCGGTTGGCCAACCATGGCACTGAGCACAGCGTGACGTGACCGTTCGTTACCCAAGGGATTGTTGAAATGACCAAGAAGATCGTTGTAACCGGAATCGGTGCGACCTCGCCCCTCGGCGGTACTGCCCACGAGTCGTGGGAGGCCCTCCTTGCTGGCGAATCCGGCGTGCACACCCTCGAATACGACTGGGTGGCGCAACACGACCTTCCCGTAACGTTCGCCGCAGAGGCCAAGGTTCGGCCCGAGACCGTACTCGAGCGCGTCGAATACAAGCGGCTCGATCCCTCGGCTCAGTTTGCACTCATCTCGGCTCGAGAGGCATGGGCCGACGCTGGCACGCCCGACGTCGACCCGATTCGAATCGGTGTCGACTACTCAACCGGGATCGGCGGGCTGTGGACCCTCCTCGACGCGTGGGACACGCTCAAGGAGAAGGGCCCGCGTCGCGTGCTCCCCATGACGATCCCGATGCTCATGCCCAACGCCGCCGCGGCCGCAGTGAGCATGGCGATTCCCTCGCGAGCATTCGCACGAACGGATGTCTCGGCGTGCGCATCGAGCACGGAGGCGATCGCCAACGCCTATGACCACCTCCAGCAGGGGCTCGCCGATATCGTCATCGCAGGTGGAACGGAAGCTGTCGTGCATCCGCTTCCGATTGCCTCGTTCGCGGCCATGCAGGCCCTCTCGAAGCGCAATGACGACCCAACGACCGCGTCTCGCCCGTACGACGTCACGCGCGACGGCTTCGTGCTCGGCGAAGGTGCCGGCACGATCGTGCTCGAAACGGAAGAGCACGCGCTAGCTCGTGGTGCGAAGATCTACGCCGAACTCGCGGGCGGCTCGGTCACGAGCGACTCGTACCACATCACGGCTCCCGACCCTGAGGGTTCCGCTGCTGCCCGCGCAATGCTCGCAGCGCTCGAGCAGGCCGGCGCATCGATCACAGACGTCAACCACATCAACGCACACGCTACGAGCACGCCCGTAGGCGACATCGCCGAGTACAACGCGATGCTGCGAGTGTTCGGCGATCATTTGCCCAAGATTGCCGTCTCGGCAACGAAAGCAGCTACCGGCCACTTGCTTGGCGGAACGGGCGCACTCGAGGCAATCTTCACGATTCTCGCGCTGCACCACCGCACGGCGCCGCCGACGATCAACTTGACCTCTCAAGACCCCGCGATCCCGCTCGACGTCGTGACGTCACCGCGGGCGCTCGGCGAGGGTCCGCTGCTCGCGCTGAGCAACTCGTTCGGCTTCGGTGGCCACAACTCGGTCGTTGCGTTCCGCAGCTACTAGAGCCTCAGATTTTGCGGCAGCCGTCGTGTACGGCGCACTCGCCGTCGAACGTGTGCCGCTCATCCTCCGTGACAAGACGGTCGAGCTGATCGAGGTCTATCAGCGGAGGCTCGGCCAGTTCGACGAGTTCGACGAGTTCACGATTGAGAGTGTCCATATGCCGGCCCTACCCCACCTTATGCAGCCACACGACTGCTGAATCTTGACCCGCATGGCGGAACGCCTCGAGTTCGTCATCCCACGCTTGACCGAGCGCCAAGCGCAGTTCGCGATGCAGCTCGACGGCGTTAGCTCCCGCTGACTCCATCGCGAAACGTACACGGTCTTCGGGAATGACTACGTTGCCGACAGTGTCGGTCTGAGCGAAGAAGATGCCCAAGTCGGGCGTGTGCATCCAGCGTCCGCCGTCGGTGCCGAGACCAGCGTCTTCCGTGACCTCGAATCGCAAGTGCTCCCACCCGCGCAAAGCGGACGCGAGCTTGGCGCCCGTGCCGCGCGCACCCTCCCAGTAGTACTCGGTGCGTTGCGCTCCCTTGAGCACGGGCTGAACATCCCACGTGAAGTTGACGGCGCGATCGAGAGCGCCGCCCGCGGCCCACTCGATGTGTGGACAGAGCGCACGAGGAGCGGAGTGCACATAAAGCACTCCGCGAGCAATTGGTTCAGTCACGATATCTCCGTTCGATTGGATGCGACTTCCCCATCGACCCAAGAACGGCGGTTGTGACGTGTTAAATTGTGCGGACGAACCGCTGCGCACCATTATGACCGAAAAATGCCTCGAATGACAAGCATGTCATTTGGCCTGTCCGTAATCCGCGACGATCGCCACAGTCACGGGAAACTCCGCGGGAATCGCCCCGAACACGAGCTGCCCGGCCTCGACGGCGGCCGCACGCACTTCTATCGCCACCCGATCAGCGAACTCGGCAGGGCAATGCACGACGATTTCGTCATGCAAGAAGAACACCAAGTGCGGTGCTTCAGTAAACCAAGCGCCCTGCGCGAGCTCCGAGAGTCGCCGCCGGATGCTCGCCATCCAGCACAACGCCCACTCCGCCGCGGTGCCTTGCACGATGAAATT
>JANNCX010000007.1:0-4515 GCA_031387145.1 Salinibacterium sp. | reverse complement strand
CGTCGGTCGGGCCAGGCTCGTCCATCCACTGCACGTGCAATTGCTCCATTGCCGCTTCATCCACAAAAACGATCGCTAATTCGGCATCGGGATGCACGTGCATCTGGTCAAGCGCGAACACCGCAAGGCGTTGGATCGCGGCTTCATCCACCGCAACTCCGGACTCGTTGTTGATCTCGATCGACACTTCTACCGCCCCCGACTCTTTCGCGTGCCGCGCGACTTCTCGTCGCGCTCGAACTTCTCAAGTTGTCGCTCGGCGTCGTACGTCGTGTAGGCGTCGACGATCTCGCCGACGAGACTGTGCCGCACGACGTCGGCACTCGTGAGCCTCGAGAAGTGGATGTCGTCGATGCCCGCGAGCACTCGGGTTACGAGCTGCAGACCACTCGCGCCCTCGGGCAAGTCGACTTGAGTGATGTCGCCCGTCACCACCATCTTCGAGCCGAATCCGAGTCGCGTGAGGAACATCTTCATTTGCTCGGGCGTCGTGTTTTGCGCCTCATCGAGCACGATGAAGGAGTTGTTGAGGGTTCGGCCGCGCATGTACGCGAGTGGCGCGACCTCGACCGTGCCACTCGCGAGCAATTTGGGCACGAGCTCGGGATCCATCATGTCGTTGAGCGCGTCGTAGAGCGGACGAAGGTACGGATCGATCTTGTCGGTGAGTGAGCCGGGCAAGAATCCGAGCCGCTCCCCTGCCTCGATCGCCGGTCGGCTCAAGATGATGCGCTCGACCTCTTTGCGCTGCAGAGCCTGCACTGCCTTCGCCATCGCGAGGTAGGTCTTGCCGGTTCCCGCTGGCCCGATGCCGAAAACGATCGTGTTCTCGTCGATCGCGTTGACGTAATTCTTTTGCCCAAGCGTCTTGGGCCGCACGCTCTTGCCGCGCGCGGTCAGAATTGCCTGACTCAATAGCTCAGCAGGGCTCCCCGACTTTGACTCGAGGATGCGCGCAGACTCGGTCACTTCGCTCGGGCCAAGGTCGACACCACCGCGGACCATGAGCACAAGCTCGTCCACGAGTTCACGCGCGGCCGTAACGTGAGCCATGTCGCCGCGCAGCGTGACACGGTTGCCGCGAACGAGCACCTCCACTCGGGGAAACTGCTTCTCGAGCGTCGACAACAGGCGGTCCCCGGGGCCGAGCAACCGCACCATGGCCACTCCGTCGACCTCGATCTCGACGTGGGCAATCGGCTCCGATGGAGTCTGACTAGTGGGCAAGGGAACCTTCCGTGAGCGTTCCGCCGAGCACGTGGGCGTGCACATGGAAGACCGTTTGGCCCGCCGCTTCACCCGTGTTGAAGACGAGACGAAATTGGCCGTCGGTGTGTTCGTCGGCGAGTGCCTGAGCGACCTCGACGAGTTGCGCCAAGAGTGCTGGATCGCCAGCGGCGAGTTCGGCAACGTTGGCAAATTCTTGGGTCTTCGGCACGACGAGCAAGTGCACCGGCGCTTGCGGCGCGATGTCTCGAATCGCGATTATCACGTCGTTTTCGTAGACGATGTCCGCGGGAATTTCGCGCATCACGATGCGCGAAAAGATCGAAGGCGATTCAGACATGCAATCAGCTTAACGCGCCGCTACCAACGGCCGAGCTTGACATTGAGCGCTGCGAGCGCCGCCGGGCCCGCGGTTGAGGTACGCAACACTTCAGTTCCGAGCCGCACGAAGGATGCCCCCGCCCCAGCAAGCGCGTCGAGCTCGTGCTGCGCGATCCCACCCTCGGGACCCACGAGCAGTACGACGTCGCGGCCGTCTACCGTGAGTTCCGCAAGAGTGGATTCTGCGCTCGGCTCGAGCACGAGCATCCGGGCCCCCTCCGCCATGTGCACCAATTGTTTGGTCGAGGCCATGTCGAGCACGTCGGGCAACCACGGACGCAGCGATTGTTTCGTCGCCTCGCGCACGACTGCGGCCCAGCGATCACGTCCTTTTGCTACCTTCGCGCCTTCCCAGCGCGAAATACTGCGAGCCGCGGCCCACGGAATGACTCCGTCGACGCCCAACTCTGTCGCGGCCTGCACCGCGAGTTCGTCGCGATCGCCCTTCGCGAGAGCTTGCACGAGAAACACGGCGGGCTCGCGGCGGGGAGTCGTCTCGACGGTCGCGACGCGAATCGTGAGCACGCTGTGTTCGGCCGTGACCACTTCGCCTTCGACGACGAGCCCCGCTCCATTGCCGATCGAAACGGTCTGGCCGACCGTGATGCGCGAGACCGTCACTGCGTGCCGCGCTTCACTGCCCGTGAGTGAAATGAGCTCGCCGATGCTAGCCGACTCGAGCGCCTCATCGAGGTATAAGTGCGCCACGCTACAAGCCGAGGAAGCGCTCGCGGAGCTTCGTGAACAGCCCCTGCTGGAAGTTCGAGAAGTGTGGCGCTTGCGACTTTCGCAACCCCGCGAATTGCGTGATGAGTTCGTGTTCCTTGGGTCCGAGCTTCGTGGGCGTCACAACTTGTACGCCTACCTTGAGGTCGCCGCGCCCATTTCCACGGAGCCGCGAGACCCCGCGCTCCTTTATCGTGATGACGTCGGCGCTCTGGATGCCCGGGCGAATGTCGATGTCGACCTCGCCGTCGAGGCCCTTGAGCTTGGTGCGAACGCCCAGAATCGCATCCGTCATTTGCACCTCGATCGTCGCGAGGAGGTCGTCGCCGTTTCGACTGAAGATGTCGTGATGGCGCACCTTTATCTCGAGGAACAAGTCTCCCGCTGCACCGCCCGCGGGGCCGACTTCGCCTTGCCCTGGCATCTGCAGTCGCAAGCCCGTGTCAACGCCCGCGGGAATGTCGACGGGAATCGACCGAGCGGCGCGCACTCGACCCTGACCCGCGCACGTCGCGCACGGGTTCGCGATGATCGACCCGAAACCGCGGCACGTTCCACACGGGTTCGACGTGACGACATTACCGAGCAGGCTTCGCATCGTGCGCTGGATCTGACCCGACCCACCACAAATATCACACCGAACGGGCGAGGTTCCCGCAGCACAACACGAGCCGTTGCACGTCTCACACAGAACGGCCGTATTGACCTCGATGTCGCGCTTTGTGCCGAAGATTACTTCGCCGAGGTCGACTTCGACGCGCACGAGCCCGTCTTGGCCGCGCTCACGACGCGATCGAGGTCCGGTCGTGCGGCCGCCGCCGCCGAAGAAGGTCTCGAAGATGTCGCCGAACCCGCCGAAGTTCGCGCCGCCGAATCCCGCTTGCGGCCCGAGGTCGTATTGCTGGCGTTCTTGTGGGTCGCTCAATACGTCGTACGCGTGCGTCACGAGCTTGAACTTCTCCGACGCGTCGGCGCTCGGGTTTACGTCGGGGTGAAGCTCGCGCGCTAGCTTGCGGTAGGCCTTCTTGATCTCTTCCGCGGTCGCACCGCGATCGACACCAAGCACCTCGTAATGATCAGCCACAGGTCTCTCTACCTCAGTACTTACTCCGTGCCGAGCAGCCGCGACAAATATCGCGCCACCGCTCGAACTGCGGCCATGTTGTTTGAATAGTCCATGCGGGTCGGGCCCAACACTCCGAGGCGCGCGACCGTGCCGCCCGATGACGAATATCCGCTCGAAACAACGGACGTCTCTTCGAGCCCGAACCCGGCATTTTCTCGACCAATGCGCGCCGACACCCCACCCGGCTCGACTTCCATCTCGCCGAACAACCGAAGCAACGCTACTTGTTCTTCGATCGCTTCGAGCACGGGGTAGATGCTCCCGGTGAAGTCATCCTCGGTACGCGCGAGATTCGCAGCTCCTGCCATGAGCAGGCGATCCTGGCGGTTGGCGAGAACCTGCTCGGCGAGGCTTGCGGTCACCTCGGCCACGAGTGGGCGACGATCCGGCGCGAACTCGGCGGGGAACGTTTCGAGCTTCGCCGCGGCATCCGTTAGTCCAAGGCCCGCGAGCGCACCAGTGATCTTCGACCGCAGCTCAGCAAGAAACTCGTCGTCGATCGAAGCGCTCACGTCGATGAGTCGTTGTTCAACTCGCCCCGAATCGGTGATGAAAACCGTCATGAGTCTCGTGTCGCTCAGCGGCACGAGCTCGATGTGTCGGACTCGGGATGTGGCGAGCGACGGGTACTGCACGAGCGCGACTTGGTGCGTCAATTGCGAGAGCAGGCGAACCGTTCTCGCGAGAACGTCATCGAGGTCGGCCGACTGGCCGAGGAAGACTTCGATCGCGTGGCGCTGCGCCGACGTGAGAGGGCGAACATCCGCGAGGTGGTCGACAAAGACGCGGTATCCCTTGTCTGTCGGCACGCGCCCCGACGAGGTATGAGGAGCTGCGATGAGCTCTTCATCTTCGAGGAGCGACATGTCGTTGCGAATTGTCGCGGCCGACACGCCGAAGGAATGACGCTCGACGATCGACTTCGAGCCGACGGGCTCTCGAGACGCGACGTAGTCCTGCACAATGACGCGGAGGACTTCGAGACCACGCTCAGAAACCACGCGTTCACCCGCCTCTCTCGTTGTTGGCACTCCGTTACTCTGACTGCCAATTCT
>JANNCX010000117.1:0-1718 GCA_031387145.1 Salinibacterium sp. | reverse complement strand
GGTCTCCGCGTCGAGCTCGAGCACTCCGGAGGGGCCGCGGAGCGTCCACCTCACGTGGCTGTCGTCGATGACAAGGCGCTCTTCTTTCGAGCCGTTGTAGGTCGTCCACGTGTGCAGGGTGCCGCCGTGGTTGAAGCCCACGATGTAGCCCCGGAACGCGCGCCCGAGCCACGGAATTGTCGCGACCGAGGCGATGAGGGAGGCGTCGGCATCCGTGTCGATGTGGTTACTCGCCATCCACACGTAGCCGGCCGGGAACGCCTTGCCCCAGTCCTTCTCTATGTAGCCGCGACCGCCGTCGAAACTGTTGGCCGACCCCTCGACCTCGACGGTGCCTGCGAGTGCGTGCCCGAACGAGACGATTCCGTGAAAGCACTCCATGAACGGTACGAGTCCGTACCATCCCATGATCCCGGGCGATCGCCACGTGACGGGCCACGGCTCGAGCGGCGTCGTGTAGTCGATTCGCCCGCGCAGCTGCGGCAGGTCGAGCGTGACACCGTCGGGCGTGAAGCGATTGCCCCCGACCCTCACATCGAACCCATGAGCGGATGCCTCGAACTCTCCAAGAGGGAACGTGTGATACCAGGAGCGTCCCGTCAGCCCATCGAGCACTTGCACGAACGCTTCGTCGCGCGACTCGCCATCGTCACTCGTACCGAGCCCTCGGAACACCCCCGGAATCACGGCCCACCGCTGGGACCGATCCGCCGAGACGAGCTTGATGTACCAGCCCTCGAAGAATCCGCGCTTCACGCCGTGCCCGTGGAATGCTTCGGGGTGGCGCACTCCGCGCACAAAGTCGACGGGGGATCTCATGGCTTCGACCTCGGTGTCGAGAGTCGGATGAGTTCTTTCGCTGTCGAGCTAGCGTCGGCCGACCGCGCGACGTGGCGAGGCAAGCGCACCATGAGCGCGGCTTGAGGCCGCAGCCCAAGCGCCTGATCGGCAGCTCGCGCGGGCCGCATCTTCTCATTGACGCGCGCGCCAAGGACCGCGCCGAACGCGAATGCCAACGGCAGCGTAAAGAGGTTCATGAGGGGCGGTGCTCCGAGAGTCGCCGAAAGCCACCAAACGACAATCACCCCGGCAATCCCACCGATTCCGAGCGCGAGCCACCAGCGATTTGCCTTATCGTTCGCGTCATCCCACGCGCGCTGCGCGGTCAATTGCGGCAAAAGTTGTTCGCTTTCAAGTTCGCTCACCCACAGCTTTCCGTCGAATCGCACGACGTTGGGGTGAGTCTCGTCCGCGGCCATCAGGCGCGCCACGAATTGTCTGGGAGAATTGACACGTGACCATTGTCGCTGCCACAGCACCCCCCTTGCACATCGGGCCGATCGCGCTCGATGTTCCCGTCGTGCTCGCGCCCATGGCAGGCATTACGAACACGGCGTTCCGACGCTTGTGCCGCGAGTACGGAGCCGGCCTCTACGTCTCCGAAATGATCACGAGCCGCGCTCTCGTCGAGCGCACGCCCGAGAGCATGCGCCTCATCCGCCATCACGAGTCGGAGACTCCGCGCAGCATCCAGCTCTATGGCGTCGACCCCAAGACGGTCGCTGAAGCGGTCACGATGCTCGTGGCCGAAGATCGCGCCGATCACATCGATTTGAATTTCGGATGCCCCGTGCCCAAGGTCACGCGCAAGGGCGGGGGAGCGGCCCTCCCGTGGAAGCGGGATCTGTTCCGCGACATCGTCGAACGTGCCGTGAAGG
>JANNCX010000392.1:0-2729 GCA_031387145.1 Salinibacterium sp. | reverse complement strand
CCGCAATCGCGAGCGCGGTGCTCCTGGGAACACGCAACGCTATCTACGCACTGCGCGTTGCGCCCATGATCGAGGGGCCGTGGCCCGAGAAGCTCCTCGCGGCGCACTGGACGATCGACGAGACTACGGCCGTCGCTACCGCCCAATCGACGCCCGAGGGCCAGCGCACTGGCTTCTGGTGGACGGGCGCGATCATCTACATCGGATGGAACCTGACGACTTTGCTCGGCGCGATCATCGGCGACCTACTCGGTGACGTAAGTCAATATGGCTTGGATGCCGCTGCCGCCGCCGCCTTCCTCGGGCTCTTGTGGCCCCGGCTCAAGCAGCTGCAGCCCATCGTTGTCGCAATCGCCGCGGCTGCCGTCGCCGCGGTGCTGACGCCCGCTCTACCTCCGGGAATGCCCGTGCTCGCGGCAGCCCTCGTGGCCGTCGTCGTGGGATTGACCAACTGGTTCGGCACGAAGGCCGAGGTCAGCTCGTGACGATTTGGCACATCGTTATCATCGCCTCGATCGCTGTGCTTCTCACGAAGGTGCTGGGCTACCTCGTGCCCCCGTCGTTCATCGAAAAGCCGAGGCCAGCGCGCATCGCAAACTTGCTCACGGTTGCTTTGCTCTCGGCGCTCATCGCGGTGCAGACGCTCGGAGCTGGCCAGAGCATTACGGTCGACGCGCGCGTTCCCGCGCTCCTGGTCGCGGCGGGGCTCTTCGCGTTGCGCGTGCCGTTCATCGTCGTCGTTGCCGCTGCTGCGTTGACGGCAGCGCTCATCCGCATGGTGTTCTAGGCCCGCTCGGGCGACTTAGTCCTCGAGGTGGTCTTCGCCGGGCATCCAACTCAGTCCCGGCACACCCCAACGCTTCGAGCGCGCGGCTTTCGCAGCAGCGCGCCGATGTGCGTGTTCGAGGCGGTCGGCGTACAGGATTCCGTTGAGGTGATCGAATTCGTGTTGCAGGATGCGCGCAAACCAGCCCTCGGCGCGAATCTCGAACGGCTTCTCGTCAAGGTCGACCCCTGTCAGGATCGCCAGCTCGGCGCGGCGGAGCGGAAGTCGTTCGCCCGGCAGCGAAAGACACCCCTCGGATTCCTCGTCTTCGTCGGGCTCGCCGATAGGGGTCGGGGTCACCCACAACTGCGGATTGATCGCGACACCGCGGTGCAGAACGTCGTCGTCATCGCTCCAGTTATAGACAAAGACGCGTAGGCCGACGCCCACTTGAGGGGCCGCGAGCCCGACGCCGGGCGCTTCACGCATCGTGTCGAACATGTCGGCAACGAGAGTGCGGAGTGAATCATCGAAGTCGGTGACGACTGCAGCCACGTCGTGAAGCACGGGTTCGCCCGTAATTCGGATGGGGAGAACGGCCATTCACACAGAATATCTGTGTCGAAACGGGTAGATTCGACGAGTGCCACCCGACTTCAGTGAATTGGCTGACCAAATCACACTCACGCCCTATCAGGCCGTGGGTATCCCGCTTGCCATCATCGGCGCGATCTTTCTCTCGCTCGGTGCACAGTTTCAACATCGCGGGGTCGTGCTCGTTGAGCACAAGCACGGCACGGGCAGCACGGCTGGGCTCAGTATGCGTCAACTGCAAGCTCTGCTTGCACAGCCCGTTTGGGTCGTCGGTGCGCTATTTCTTGGGCTTGCGATCGTCTTCCAACTCACGAGTCTCGGGTTCGCGCCGCTCATCGTTGTGCAGCCGCTTGGCGCTATCGCACTCGTGATGACGGCCATTATGAACTCGCGGATGAGCAAGATTCCGCTTGGCAAGATCGCCGTTCGAGCGATTCTGATGTGTGTCGGCGGAATCGCGTTGTTCGTCACGATCGCCGCATTCGTTGCGAAGTCGAGACCAATCAGTCAAACGCAATTGTTCATTGTGCTTGGGCTCGTTGCGTTCGTTATTCTCGTGCTCGTCACCCTTTTCGTAATCTTCCGTGGCCGGCTGACTCCAATCTTCTACATTGTCGGGGCCGGTGTGCTCTTTGGGTTCGTGGCAACGCTGGCCAAAGTCTTTATCGACCGAATCAAGACGCTGAGCCTCATCAACTTCGAGTTCAGTCCTGTCGAGTGGATCACACTGCTTTGTTTACTCGCGCTAGTCACCGCGGCACTTCTCGGCACCTACTTCGTGCAGACCGCGTACGCCAATGGCCCGCCCGACCTCGTCGTTGCGGGTCTCACGGTCATCGACCCGCTCGTGGCGGTCTCCATTGGCATCGTCGTTTTGGGTGAAGCAGCGGATGCGCCATTGTGGGCGATAATTGGATTCATCATCGCTGGTGGTATTGCGATCTTCGGAGTGATTTCCCTCTCGAAGAATCACCCGCAGGTTCGGCCGGGCGACAAGGTACCGGGCGAGCAAATAATTGACCAGTTAGGAACAACATCCCAGTGACTCCCAGCCCGCGACGATCGCCCCACGAGGGCAAGCCGCGACTGCGCATCCTGCTCGCTGCCGACACGTTCTGGCCCGAAATCAATGGAGCGGCAAGCTTCGTCTCTCGGCTTGCCGCGGGCCTCGTCGAGCGTGGACACGACGTCCACATCGCCGCGCCCTCGTACTCCAACAAGCTCCAAGGTGCGCAAATCGAGGAGCACGAGGGTCAGAACATGACCGTGCACCGGATCTACTCGTGGCGCTGGTACCCGCATCCGTGGTTGAGATTTGCTTTGCCGTGGCGCATCAAGCAAAACAGCGCCAAGATCATTGACCGCGTGA
>JANNCX010000347.1:0-4312 GCA_031387145.1 Salinibacterium sp. | reverse complement strand
CGCAATCGCGCACGAAGAGGTCGTGCACGAGCTCATTACGGGCGAGGCGGTTGCGCTCGATTTGCGAGCCGCAAGTTTCGTGCTGCGCGCTGCTGGCGCGATCATCGACTACGTCGTATACCTCGGTTCGTACATCCTGCTCATTGTCATCGTGATCATGTTTGCCGACAGCCTCTTGCTCGATGAAGCCGTTCTCGCGGCGATCGCCGTCACGGCTCTCGTTGTGTGTCTCGTTGTGATTCCCACGGCCGTCGAGACTCTCACGCAAGGCAAGTCTCTCGGCAAGCTCGCGATCGGTGGTCGCATTGTGCGCGAAGACGGTGGCTCGATCGGATTTCGGCACGCGTTCATCCGAGCGCTCACGGGCGTCTTCGAGATCTACCTGACGGCTGGCGGTATGGCCGCGATCGTCGCCTTGCTCAACTCGCGCGCCAAGCGGATCGGCGACCTCGTGGCTGGCACGTATTGCCAAAACGAGCGCGTTTCGCGCGAGGTTTCGCCCGTATACGGCGTGCCGATCCAACTGCACGAGTGGGCGCTCACTGCCGACGTCGCGAAAATGCCAGACGCGCTCGCACGCCGGGTGGCTCAATTCCTTAGCTCGGCAAAGGGATTCACGGCGGCAACCCGCGAAAAGTTCAGTCGATCGCTAGCCAATGAAGTGTCGGTATACGTCTCGCCCGTCCCCGCCATCGACCCCGAGTTGTTTCTCGCGGGCGTCGCAGCGCTGCGACGAAACCGCGAGTTCGCGGCACTTCAGCTCGAGCGAGCTGGCCTCGATCGGCTTTCACCCGTGCTCGAGGGGATGCCCCGCGGATTCCCCGACCGCGGGTAGCTAGGCGGGCTGGTCACCACCCCCCTAACCGACTCGCTCTAGTTCACGCTTTCGTTCCCGCATCGCGCGGCTTTTGGTGTGCAGCTGGACGGGTCGTAGTTCGGGGTCAACGGTCGACGGTGGTGTGAGCCAGTATTCGTGTGCGCGCCGCACAATTTCCCATCCGTTGTTGTGCATGAGTAAGTGGTGATGTCGGCACAGGAGCACTCCGTCGGCAAGGTCGGTTTTTCCGCGATCTCGACCCCAGTGGTTGATGTGGTGGGCTTCACAGTGCGCCGGGGGTCGCGTGCAGCCGGGGACGAGGCATCCGCCGTCTCGCACGGACATCGCTATTCGTTGGCGTTCGGTGAAGAGGCGCTGGTCGCGACCGATATCGACGCAGGTGCCGTTGGTGTCGAATTTGACCCCGATTATGCCGGTGTCACACAGGTGGCGGTCTACCGTCGCAAGAGATACCGGGTCTGGTTGGCCTTCGACGGTGCCGTGACCGACACCGGTGGTCAGCGACTGTTCGGTGACGATGACCCGCACCGCGGGCTGACGCCGCCCGAAAAGGGTGCCCGAGTCGGCGTCGACGGCCAGGCGCACCATGCTCATGAATGCATCAGCGGCAAGTTGCGGGTTGCTGCGTGGGTCAGCGATTAGCGCGGCAGCATCCCTTTTCGCAGCTGGGTCGATGAAGGATGGGCCACCGCGTCGAGGACTCAACATGGTGTCGATCGCGGACACCAACAGCCCGCCGTCTTCCTGGTCGAGCAAGAACGACCCCGAGATCATTCCATCGCCACGGCGGCGGGTCGTGAAGTATCGCAAATCGCGACGTTCCTTCTCGCGCCGGGCGATACTTTCTTCGTCGAGCTCGTCTCGAAGCTCGCGGGCGCGACGGTAGAGCACGTCGGCGGTGGAACCAGCCGCGGATCGCACGAGCTGTTCGACAGCGGCGGTGAGGTGGGCGGGTGTGATCGCGGCATCCGGCTCCCCGAGTCCGCGACGGATCGACTCGACCCCATCAACCGACAGAACCCCCGCTGTAACCGCCGACACGAGCGGTGCGTGCCACCCCTCGGAGGATTGCATGATCGCACCGACGCGCACGAGCTTGGTGGCCTCCGCACGCGTACTGCCCGTCACCGACTGGATGAGGTCTTCAGCGGTGCGAAACCCCGTCGATTGCGCCAACCCGGAATACCCCAAATCGCGGTGGGATCGCCGCGCAATCTCACCCGCGGCAAGTGTCGACAACCGTGCAAGGACCCGCCCGTGCTCACCGACGGCGCTCTGCAAATCGAGCAACTCGTCCGACGCAAGCCCCGCCACGGACGCGAGCGTGGCAGCGACTTGGGCGAGGGCATTCGTCACCACTCGCACCTCAAGCGCCGGATTCGTCATGGAACCTATCGTGCCACATTCGAATATACGTTCGAGTGGCTCACGGTAATCTGTGGATAAGCAGTTTCCACAGCCTGCCCTGCGGAGACGATGGGAAAGGCGGCCCCTTACTCGGGCTTCGCCTCGAGCTCGGTCGGCAGCACGCGCATCCGCGTAATCGGCGAGAACAACACCCAACCCGCCGCGACGATGCCGCCGCCGACCCCGATCCACATCGTCGGGATGATTCCGATCGCGGTACCGAGCGCTCCCGCCGCGAGCGCACCGATCGGGTTTACTCCCCACACGACAAACCGAATCGAGGCATTCATGCGGCCGAGCAATCTCGGCGGCGTCAGGCGTTGACGCATCGTCACTTGAGTGATGTTGTAAACAAGCACGAGGAACGACTGAACGAATGTGCCGGCAATCAGCAGCGGCAGAGCTACGCCGGGGAACATTCCTGAGAGCGGCACCGCCGCAAACGCGACGCCCATCGCGAGGGCGGATAGCGAGACAGCGGTACCTTCCCCTACGTGTTTCGTGAGCCACGGTGTAGCGAGGGCGCCGAGCAGTCCGCCCACCGAGCCAATCCCGAGGATGAGGCCGAACGCCGCGGGCGATAGCCCGATTTCGCGCAAGATGAGGATGACTTCGAGCGTGGCGATGAGCATCCCGAACAGATTCGAGGTAGCGGTTGTCGCGGTGATTCTCCACAGGATCGGATGCCCGAAAACGAACCGTAAGCCCTCACCGATCTCCTTCGGTAAGCTCTCGCGCTCGGCGGCCGGACGCAGCGTCTCGCTATCGCGAACTCGAGAAAGTGCAAAGGCAGAAACGAGGAACGAGACGGCGTCGACGATGATGAGCACGGGTGCGCTCACGATCGTCAACAAGAGTCCAGCGAGACCCGGGCCACCGATACGGCTGATTTGACCCGTCGTCTCGAGATAGGAGTTTGCGCGCCCGACTTGCTCACTACGAACGAGCACGGGAATGTAGCTCTGGTACGAAACGTCAAAGAATACGGTCCCGACACCGACGACGGTCCCGACGATGATGAGGTGCCAGATCTCGAGGGATCCCGCGAACCACAGTGCGGGGATGACCGCGAGCGCGAGCGCGCGCACGAGGTCGGCGGCGATCATGACCCGGCGTTTGAGCATCCGGTCGATCCACGCACCAGCGGGAAGCCCGACGACGAGAAATGCCGCGGTCTCAGCTGCCGTCAATAGTCCGACTTGCCACTCGGTCGCGCCCAAGAGCGTGACGGCGATGACGGGAATCGCGAGCTGAGTGAATTGGGTGCCGAGTTGACTGACGGCGTCGCCACCCCACAGCCACAAGAACGGGCGCGAGCGGAGCAGCGACGGCGACGGCGCAGCAGGAGCACTCACGATTTCATCAGTACCGGTAGTGGTCGACCTTGTAGGGTCCATCGACAGGCACGCCGATGTAGTCGGCTTGGGTCGGAGTCAGTTGCGTGAGCACGACTCCGAGCGCGTCGAGGTGAAGGCGGGCGACCTTTTCGTCGAGGTGCTTGGGTAGCACGTAAACCTGACGCGCGTAGTCCTCACCACGCACCCACAACTCGATTTGAGCGAGCACTTGGTTCGCGAACGAGTTGCTCATGACGAACGACGGATGCCCTGTCGCGTTGCCGAGGTTCATGAGCCGGCCCTCGGAAAGCACGAGCACGCTGCGACCCGAAGGCAAGCGCCATTCGTGCACTTGCGGCTTGATCTCGACCTTGACGGTGCCGGTGAGCGACTCGAGCCCAGCGATGTCGATCTCGTTATCGAAGTGGCCCACATTCGCGACGATCGCCAAGTGCTTCATTCCCAGCAAGTGATCGACCGTGATGACGTTTTCATTGCCGGTTCCCGTGACGAAGATGTCGACGTCGCCAAGAACCCGCTCGATCGTCGTGACCTGGAATCCGTCCATCGCGGCTTGAAGTGCGCAAATCGGGTCGATCTCGCTCACGATGACTCGCGCACCCTGACCTCGAAGGGCCTCGGCCGCGCCCTTGCCGACGTCGCCATAGCCCGCCACGAAGACCACCTTGCCGCCGATGAGAACGTCGGTTGCGCGATTGAGTCCGTCGGG
>JANNCX010000353.1:0-4895 GCA_031387145.1 Salinibacterium sp. | reverse complement strand
GCCACGAGCGCGGGAGCCGTTGGTTCCGAGCGAAGTGACCCTGCCGCACCGAGCTCGCTGACCTTCTCGATTCGCACCGTGAAAGATATCGTGGCCAACCCACTGATCATCGGAACGGCTGCAGCGATCGGCCTCGTGTTGTTGTTGCTGATCGCATTCCCGGCAGAGCTGCTCAATTCCACGATCTCCGAGCAGTACCCGCGCTTCTCGCGCCGCCTTCCCGAAGTGCACACGCCCTGGTGGGATCGGTTCATCGACTGGCTCAAACGCACTCCGATTGTCGGCGGCATCGTGATCACGGGGCTTGCGGCGTTCATCTTCGGATTCGCTGATCCCGGGTTTGGCTTCGACGTCACCTCGCTTCGATTAGTGCTGTCGTGTGCGCTCGCCCTCTTCGTAGTCGGCTACCTCGCCTCATCCATCTCGGGCGCGATCATCAGGCGCGCCTGGGGCCTGGCGACCGCGATTGAGCTCAAGCCGCTCGGGCTCATCCTTACCGTGATTGGTGTCGTCATTTCGCGCGTGCTCGATTTTGCACCCGGCTTCTTGATCGGCCTGATTCTCGGAATCACACTGATCGGAAAGACGACGGTGGCCCAGCAGGCCAAGGCCGCCCTCGTGCAGGTTGGCGTCGTCTTCATGCTCGCGATGCTCGGTTGGCTGGGTTACAGCTTCGTGGTGGCGGCACTCGAGCCCAACTCGTTCGTCACGGCGCTATCGTTCGACACTCTCGTCGCGATTACCGCTGAGGGCATAACGGCACTGTTCATCGGCCTGTTGCCCTTCAAGTTCCTTGATGGGCAAGTGATCTTCCAGCACTCCAAAGTTGCGTGGTCCGCCGCATACGCTCTCGTGGCGGCGGCCTTCGTGATGATCATCGTCCCCGCCGCGTGGGGCGACACGAGCGGTCCCGCGTGGCTCTGGACGGCCTTCATCATCGGATTCGCCGTCGTCGCGGTCGGCCTGTACCTCTACTTCAGATTCTGGGCACCACCGATCGAAGAAGACGAAGAAGCCGAACAGGCCGAACACGAGAAGGTCAACGCGTAACGCAGCGAAACCACGAGCTGTCGGGTCTGTACCCTGAATATATGGCAGAACGCAGCAGTGCAGATCGTGACTACGGCTTCAGAACTCGGGCGATTCACGCAGGCAACATTCCCGATCAGGTCACGGGCGCTCGCGCCCTGCCGATCTACCAGACGAGCGCTTTTGTCTTCGATGACACTGCGGATGCCGCGGCCCGGTTCGCTTTGCAGAAGTACGGCAACATCTACTCTCGCCTCGCTAACCCGACGGTCGCGAGTTTCGAGGAGCGCGTCGCCTCCCTCGAGGGTGGACTCGGCGCCGTCGCCACGGCGAGCGGACTGAGCGCGCAATTCATCACGTTCGCGTCCCTCGCTGCCGCGGGCGACCACATCGTCGCCTCGGCGAACCTGTATGGCGGCACTATCACGCAACTCGACATCACGCTGCGACGGTTCGGCATCGAGACGACGTTCGTGCGCAGCTCAGACCCCGCCGACTACGCCGCCGCGATCACCGACAAGACGAAGCTCATTTTCGCCGAGTCGATCTCGAACCCGTCGGGTGAGATCGCTGACCTCGAGGGACTAGCGGATGTCGCGCACGCGCACCACATTCCGCTCATCATCGACTCGACCGTCGCGACTCCGTACCTCAACCGTCCGATTGAGTGGGGCGCGGATGTAGTCGTGCACTCAGCCACCAAGTTTCTCGGCGGAGCGGGCACGACCCTTGGCGGTGTCGTCGTCGAGTCCGGCCGGTTCCACTGGGCCAACGAGCACTTCCCGCTCTTCGATGAGCCCGTCGCGAGCTACGGCGGACTCAACTGGCACGGCAACTTCGGCGAATACGCCTTCCTCACGCGCTTGCGTGCCGAGCAGCTTCGCGACATTGGCCCAACGCTTGCGCCGCACTCGGCGTGGTTGCTCGCGACGGGCGTCGAGACGCTGCCGTTTCGCATGCAAGCTCACGTCGACAATGCGCGCATCGTCGCCAAGTTTCTCGAGGCCGACCCTCGCGTCGAGTTCGTCAACTGGGCCGGGCTCCCGGGCCACGCGCACTACGACCGCGCACAGAAGTATTTCCCGAAGGGCCCGAGCTCGGTCTTCAGCTTCGGCGTCAAGGGAGGTCGCGAGGCCGGGCAAGCGTTCATCGAGAACGTGAACCTAGCGAGCCACCTCGCCAACATCGGTGACGCGAAAACACTCGTGATTCATCCCGCATCCACGACTCACGCGCAACTCACCGAACAGCAACTCGTCGACGCGGGCGTGCTGCCGGGCGTCGTGCGCATCAGCGTGGGAATAGAAGACCCCGAAGACATCGTTGATGATCTAGACCAAGCGCTCGCTGCGGCGACTCGCTGAGGCCGATTGAGTAGGCCCGCAACGCTGATTGAGTAGGCCCAACGGGCCGTATCGAAATCCGAGGAAGAAATGACCCCCACGCTAGAAACCGTCACGAGCCAGCTCCCCAACGGCCTCACGTGTGAGTTGCCCGCGAACTCACCGCTCGCGAAGCTGCTCAAGTCGCAGCGCACGTGGGTGGGTCCGACGGCGAAAGAGCGTCTCAAGATCCTGCAGAACGCCAAGTCGATCGCGATCGTGGGCGCTTCGCCCAACTCGACGCGCTCGAGCTACTTCGTGTCGGTCTACTTGCTGCAGTCGAGCAACTACCGCGTGTACTTCGTCAACCCGATGGTCGACGAGATCCTGGGCCAGAAGTCATACAAGTCCCTCGCCGACCTCCCCGAGGTGCCCGACATCGTCGACGTATTTCGCAAGGGAAGCGACATCCCGTCGGTGATCGACGAAGTCGTCGCGGTCGGCGCGAAGACGATTTGGGTGCAGCTCGGCATTTGGAATCAGGATGCTGCGATCTACGGTGAAGAGCAAGGGCTCACGGTCATCATGGACCGGTGCATCAAGATCGAGCACGCGCGCTTCAACGGTGGATTGCACTTGCTCGGGTTCGACACCGGGGTGATTACGGCTCGTAAGACGGTTCGCTAGGTACGCGGTTTCGATACGCGCTTTGCGCTACTCAACCCGCAGGCTTTAGTTACGCCGTGTGACCGCTCGGGGTGCGGCACGGGCATCCACTGGATACCGTGAAAGCATGACTGGCCCTCTCATCGACTCTCCGCTCGTCTCGACGCAGTGGCTCGCCGACCACCTCGGCTCCGAGCAACTCGTCGTTCTCGACGCGACGGTACTCACGGCCACGCTGCCGAGCGGTCGCACAGGGTTCGTGAGCGGACACGAGAGCTATGTCATCAACGGGCACCTCCCCGGCGCCGTCTTCGCCGACATCATCGAAGACCTCTCCGACCCCGAAGGCACCTACCCCTTCACGCGCCCGACGGCCGACGCTTTCGCCATCGCCCTCGGCGCGCTCGGCATCGACAACGACACAACAGTTGTCGTCTACGACGGCGCCCTCGGGCAGTGGGCGGCACGCGTGTGGTGGTTGTTCCGCGCCGCTGGGTACGACCGCGTCGCAGTGCTCGACGGAGGCCTCAAGAAGTGGACCGCCGAGTCACGTAAGCTCGAGCACGGGCACGTCGAACCGGCCGCAGCAGTCTTCACCGTCGTCGAGCGACCCGAGCTGTGGGTGTCGAAAGCGGATGTTGCAGCGATCGTCAATGGCGACGCCGCGGGTAGCCTCGTGTGCGGCATTCCGCCCAAGGAGTTCACGGGCGAACAGCCGTCACGCGCCCGCGCTGGACACATCCCGGGAAGCCTCAGCGTTCCGGCGGCGCGGCTCGTCGATCGCGACACCAACGCCCTCGTCGGCACGGAACACTTGCGCGCAACATTCGCCCCCGTGCTCGATGACGAACGCGTCATCACGTATTGCAACGGCGGCATCGTCGCCGCGGCCGATGCGCTCGTGCTCACGCTGCTCGGCCACCGCAACGTCGCTTTGTACGACGGTTCGCTCAACGATTGGACCGCGGATGCCTCGGCTCCCCTAACGGTCGTCGAGGCCGCGGCGGTCTAGGCAACGCCCCGCCCGCCGCGCTCCGCGACGGCGCATGGGTTGAGGTGCGCCATATTGTCGTTACTGGCACCTTTTGGCGACAATATGGCACCCCTCAGCATGCTCGCGTGGCGACTTACGGCCCAAAGCCGTGACCGGCGTAGGTTTGGCTCGCAAGTCGCGGCCCGCTACTCAAGCCCCGCGGCATCCGTCACGGGCAAGCGGCACACGAAGTCGGTACACGCATACGCGGTCGGCAGCCCGCCCACGAGCGCGCGTGCCTCAAACAGCTCGAACCCCGCCGCGGCGAACTCGAGCGCTTGGCGCGGGGTCACCACGCTCACCAGCCCCGGCAGCTTTCGTGCCGCGACAGCGAGCGGCGCGGCGGGGTCGTCTGTCACGACGACGACCTGCCGTACGGGTTCGGCGAGTTGGCTCATGACGGCGAGCGCGGCGCCGTACGCGAGGGGTTGGGCCGCGGCATCCACCCGCTCCATCGCCTGGACCGCCGCAGCTCGATAGGGCGCGTGCGCCGTGAGCAGATACAACCGGTAGCTCGCGGCGGCCATGGCGGCGAGGCCCGAGGGATGCGCGCCGTCACTCTCGTCAGCGGGTGCGTGGATGCCTTGAGCGGCAAGCAGCGGATCGCCCCCGCCGGGTCGCCCGAACGGCGAGCCCGCTTGCAGGCCCGCAGCGAGCGCAGAGTCCACGAGGTCGCGCGCGGCGGCGGCGAAGCGCACCTCCCCCGTCGCTGTCGCGAGGTGCGCGAGGCCCGAGGCGAGCATCCCGTAGTCCTCGAGAGTGGATGTCGCCGCCGAAGCCACCCCGCCGATCGAGGCCCGCACGAGCCGACCCGGAAGCACGTGCTGTTCGAGCACAAACTCGGC
>JANNCX010000248.1:0-2661 GCA_031387145.1 Salinibacterium sp. | reverse complement strand
CGCTCGAGATATTCGTCGTCGATCGTGGCTTCGGTCATCCACCGACCCTCGGCCGCGCGCGAGTCGGACGGGATTCCCTTGAGGTAGCGATCGGTCAACAGGCCCTGCGCGAGCGGTGAGAACACGATGCCGCCCGCGCCGATTTGATCGAGCACCGGGAAGAGCCCGGCTTCGATGTGGCGATCGAACATGTTGTACCGCGGCTGGTGAATCGTGAGTGGAATCTTGTGTTGCGCGAGAGCGTCGGCCGCCGCGAGAGTTTGCTCGGGACTGTAGTTCGAGACGCCGACGTAGAGAGCTTTGCCCGCGTGAACTGCGCTCGCGAGCGCGCCCATGGTCTCTTCGATCGGGGTGTCTGGGTCGGGGCGGTGCGAGTAGAAAATGTCGAAGTAGTCGAGGCCCGTGCGCTTCAACGACTGGTCGAGCGACGCGAGCAGATTCTTGCGCGAACCCCACTCGCCGTACGGCCCCTCCCACATGTAGTAGCCGGCCTTGCTCGAGATGATGAGTTCGTCGCGGTAGGGCGTGAAGTCTTGAGAGTGGATGAGCCCGTAATTGGTCTCGGCCGACCCGTCTGGCGGACCGTAGTTGTTGGCGATGTCGAAGTGCGTAATTCCTAGGTCGAATGCGCGGCGCAAAATCGCGCGCTGACTTTCGAGCGAGCGATCGGCTCCGAAGTTGTTCCACAGGCCCAGCGAGACGCGCGGAATTCTGAGTCCGCTGCGCCCGACTCGTGCGTATTCGGTAGTGGCGTAACGGTCAGCGTTCGCGTTGTAGGGCATTCTGCAAGACTAGGCCGGGCGTAGGCTCGATTCATGCACACCTTCACTCTCGCTGGCGGTTGTTTCTGGTGCCTCGACGCCGTCTACCGCACACTTCGGGGCGTCGACGACGTGGTCTCGGGGTACACGGGCGGCATGACGGCCCACCCCGACTACGACTCCGTGTGCACGGGAACGACGGGCCACGCCGAAGCAGTCGCCGTGACTTTCGACCCCAACGTGATCCCCGACGCTGTGATTCTCGACGTGTTCTTCAGCCTCCACGACCCGCGCCAGCTCAACCGCCAGGGCAATGATGTCGGCACCCAATATCGGTCTGCCATGTTCTACGTCGACGACGCGCAACGCGAGCTCTTCGAGGCTGCGCGCGAGCGGGCATCCACCTACTGGGAAGGCGGCCTCGTGACGACGCTCGAGCCTCTCGGCGATTGGTACCCGGCCGAGAAATATCACCAGGACTTCTTCGCGAAGAACCCCGGTCAGGGCTACTGTATGGCGGTCGCGCTGCCCAAGGTCAACAAGATTCGCAAGTCGTTCGCGGAGTACATCATCGCCGCCTAACCCTTCTCCTCACCCGGGGGCAGTCTTGCTCTTTGTGCACAATTGAGTCGCTTCGCCAGTTGGAGAGCGGATGCTCGTCAACACTGATGGCACCGGATCCCCGAGGCGGCTTTCCCGGCACGAGTGCCGCCTCGGGGTCCGTCCACCTACAGACGGAGCAAACATGACTGACACCATCACCCTCACGGGACTTGTTGCGACAGAACCGCGGCATATCGTTACGAGCGAGAGCCTCGCAATCACCAACTTCCGGCTCGCATCGGCGCAGCGCAAGTTCGACCGAGCGCAAGATCGCTGGGTCGACGTCGACACGAATTGGTACACGATCACGTCGTTTCGCCAGCTCGCGATCAACAGCGCCGCTTCGATCAAGAAGGGGGAGCGCGTAGTCGTGACAGGTCGCTTGCGGATTCGCGAGTGGGACAACGGCGAACGCAACGGAATGAACATCGACATTGAGGCCGACGCGATCGGTCACGACATGTCGTGGGGAACGTCGACGTTCTCGCGCATCATCAAGACCGCGACTCCCGACTTTCCGGGCGCCGCGGAAAGCGATGACTCCGAACCGAGCGAACCGTCCCCGGCGGCGGCATCTGTCGACGAGTCGGCCGATGAGTTGTCGGCAGAGTTTCCGGTGCAATCGTCGCCGAAACCGAAAGAGCTCGAACCCGCCCTGCCGTTCTAGACGTGAGGGCGAGTCGCCGCCGCTTAGAATCGCTCTGACCGTCGCAACCGCGAGAACCGGAGGGATTCACATGGCGACTCGCCCCTATCGACTCGTTGTTGCGTTCGCGGCGGCCATTGCGCTCGCGACGCTCACTGGGTGCGGCGGCGATCCGATGCCCGTGCCAACTGAGTCGGCCGATTCGCCGAGCCCGAGCGCAAGTGCAACCGCACGGCCCAGCGCCGCGATTCTTCGGCCAGGTGCGAGTGCCGCGGCGAATCAGCAATTCTTCGACAAGGTCAATAGCGAGTTTCGCGCGGCACACGGAATGTCAACGAGCCGCGCAATCATCGACAACCTCGTAGCTGCCGGATTCGTCAAGGCAGACATGGAAGTCACGTCTGAGACAACGGCTCTTAATATCCCCGCCGACTCGATCGTATTCTCGGTTCGAATCGAAGACGAGTGCCTCATCGGCCAGTTCATTGCCGCCGGCTACAAGGGTGTTCTGGTGCCGGTGCTCGCGACCGGCAAGTGCCTCGTAGGGATCACCCTGCCCATCGACTGGTGACTCTTCGCGGCTCCGTAGAATAGAGGCATGGCCGAATTTATTTACTCGATGGTGCGCGCCCGCAAGGCGGTCGGCGACAA
>JANNCX010000228.1:0-2148 GCA_031387145.1 Salinibacterium sp. | reverse complement strand
GTCATCGAACCGTGCGCGCTCGACGGGACTCTGCTTGCGCTCCTTGCCGTCCTTGGGTGTCGACCCCGCGATGAGGAACGGATTCACCGCCTTGAAGGAGTCGAAGAACGGCTCCATGTCGACGATGAGGTCCTTTTCAAGCGGCAGTCCCTTGATCGCTTCGATGTAGATCGGCTGCGAGAGGTCGAGATCCTTGATGAGGGTCTTGCACGCGAGACGGTTTCGTCCGTTGATTCTCATGGCGTCTGATCCGCACACGCCATGAGCGCAGGATCGACGGAAGGTTAGTGAACCGTCTTGCTCCCACTTGATCTTGTGCAGTGCATCCAACACCCGATCGGTCGCGCGCAATTCGACATCGAAGTCTTGCCACCGCGGCTCGGTGTCGACCTCGGGGTCGAATCGTCGAATGATGAGTGTTGCGATGAAGGTCGGGATGACCTCGGGTTCGAGGACGATGCTCATTAGTACTTGCGCTCCATCGGGGGGTAGTTCGTGATCACGACTGGTTTCCAATCGAGACGGATGTGCTCACCCGCGTCTTCAGACGACGGGTCGCCCGTGAGGTACGCCATCGTGTGCACGAGGAAGTTCTTGTCGTCGCGCTCGGGGTAGTCCTCGCGCATGTGGCCGCCACGGCTCTCTTTGCGCGAGCGCGCCGAGTACACGAGAACTTCGGCGAGGTCGAGCAGAAACCCGAGCTCGATCGCTTCAAGCAGATCGGTGTTGAAGCGCTTGCCCTTGTCTTGCAACTGGATGTTGCGGTATCTAGCGCGAAGCGACTCGATGAGCTTCGTGACTTCTTCGAGGCTCTCGTCGGTACGGAAGATCTGCGCGTTGCGGTCCATCGAGTCCTGCAGCTGCTTGCGGATCACCGCTACTCGTTCGGTGCCGTCTCCACTGCGGACCATGTCGAGAATCGACCGCACGCCAGCGGCGGGGTCATCCGGAAGCGGCACCCACGGCGCGTTCTTGACGTACGCGACGGCATTCTTGCCCGCTCGCTTGCCGAACACGTTGATGTCGAGGAGCGAGTTGGTGCCGAGTCGGTTCGAGCCGTGAACGGATACGCACGCGCACTCGCCAGCGGCGTACAGGCCATTGACCGTCTCGGTGTTGTTGCGCAGCACCTCGGCATTGACTGTCGTCGGGATTCCGCCCATCGCGTAGTGCGCGGTCGGCAGCACGGGTACGGGCTCGGTGTACGGCTCAACCCCTAAATAGGTGCGAGCGAACTCGGTGATGTCCGGGAGCTTCTCGTCGATCACGGCGGGCTCGAGGTGGGTGATATCGAGGTAGAGGTAGTCCTTATCCGGGCCAGCACCGCGACCTTCGCGCACTTCGAGCGCCATCGACCTAGCGACAATGTCGCGTGGTGCGAGGTCCTTAAGCGTGGGCGTGTAGCGCTCCATGAAGCGCTCGCCGAGTGCGTTGCGCAAAATGGCGCCCTCACCGCGAGCCGCCTCTGATAGCAGGATGCCGAGCCCGGCCAATCCCGTCGGGTGGAACTGGAAGAACTCCATGTCTTCGAGCGGCAAGCCCTTGCGCCAAATGATTCCGACGCCATCGCCCGTGAGCGTGTGTGCGTTCGACGTGGTCTTGTAGATCTTGCCGAAACCACCCGTCGCGAAGATGATGGCCTTGCCTTGAAAGACGTGCAGATCGCCCGTCGCGAGCTCGTACGCGACGACGCCCGAGGGCTGCTCGACTCCGTCGACGACCGTCATGACGAGGTCGAGCACGTAGAACTCGTTGAAGAAGTTGATGCCGAGCTTGACGCAGTTTTGGTAGAGCGTCTGAAGGATCATGTGACCCGTGCGGTCGGCCGCGTAGCACGCGCGACGAACGGGTGACTTGCCGTGCTCGCGCGTGTGACCGCCGAACCGGCGCTGGTCGATCTTGCCCTCGGGCGTGCGGTTGAACGGCAAGCCCATGTTCTCGAGGTCGATGACCGCGTCGATCGCTTCTTTCGCGAGAATCTCGGCGGCATCCTGATCGACGAGGTAATCGCCACCCTTGACGGTGTCGTACGTGTGCCACTCCCAGTTGTCGTCCTCGACGTTCGCGAGCGCTGCGGCCATGCCGCCCTGTGCCGCTCCCGTGTGGGATCGCGTGGGGTACAGCTTGGAGATCACTGCGGTGCGAGCG
>JANNCX010000224.1:0-4099 GCA_031387145.1 Salinibacterium sp. | reverse complement strand
TGGTACGACAACGAGTGGGGATACTCCAACCGCCTCGTGGAGCTGACCGAGTACGTCGCCGCGCGCCTCTAACTGATCCTAGAAACATGACACTTCGAACCCTTGAGTCGCTCGGCGACCTGAAGGGCAAGCGAGTTGTGGTTCGTTGTGACCTCAACGTGCCCCTCAAGGGCAGTCAGATCACTGACGACGGACGGATTCGCGCCTCGCTGCCCACCTTGAATGCGCTAATCAACGCGGGCGCTCGAGTCGTGATTCTGTCCCACTTGGGCCGACCCGACGGCGAACCCGACCTGAAATACAGCCTCGAGCCCGTCGCGCAGCGACTGTGCGAGTTACTGGGCAAGCCCGTTGTGTTTGCGCACGACACGGTCGGTTCATCCGCCCAGGATGCCGTCGACAACCTTGCAGACGGTGACGTAGCTCTGCTCGAGAACCTCAGGTTCAACGCCGCGGAGACGGCGAAAGACAAGAGTGACCGCGAGCACTTCGCTCGAAAGATCGCGCGATTTGGCGACGCTTTCGTGTCAGACGGGTTCGGAGTCGTTCATCGCAAGCAAGCGAGTGTTTTCGAACTCGCCCTCGAACTTCCCAGTGCCGCTGGCCTCTTGATTCAACAAGAGCTCGGCGTACTCGAACGCCTGACGGTTCATCCCGATCTTCCTTACACGGTGGTGTTGGGCGGCTCGAAAGTCTCGGACAAGCTCGACGTCATCGGCGCTCTTCTCCCCAAGGTAAGCACGCTCCTTGTGGGTGGCGGAATGCTCTTCACCTTCCTCGTCGCGCAAGGCCACAAGGTTGGCGCGAGCCTGCTCGAACTCGACCAGGTCGAGACTGTGAAGGGCTACCTCAAACAAGCCGAGAAGCTCGGCGTCGAGATCGTGCTTCCGACGGATGTCGTTGTCGCGTCGACCTTTTCAGCGGATGACGAGCACGTTATAGCTCGCGCAGAGCGAATCGAGGACACCCCGTTCGGCGAGACAGGTTTGGGGCTCGATATCGGGCCAGAGACATCCGCTCGTTTCGCGGACGTGATCCGCAACTCGAAGACGGTCTTCTGGAACGGCCCCATGGGCGTGTTCGAGTTGGCACCATTCGCAGCGGGAACGAAAGCCGTCGCATCCGCTCTCGCAGAATTCGATGGATTCGGTGTAGTCGGCGGCGGCGACTCGGCAGCAGCCGTGCGAGCGCTCGGTTTCAAGGACGACGAGTTCGGCCATATTTCGACGGGTGGCGGTGCGAGCCTCGAGTTTCTTGAGGGAAAGCACTTGCCTGGACTGGAGGTCCTCGGTTGGCAAAGGCAGTAGCACGTGTGCCCCTGATAGCGGGCAACTGGAAGATGAATCTCGACCACTTGCAGTCGATCGCTTTCACTCAGAAGTTGGCGTGGACGCTCAAGGATGCTCGGCACGACTTCGGGGCGGGCGGTGCGGAGGTCGCGATCTTCCCACCTTTTACGGATCTCCGTTCCGTGCAGACGCTTATTTCTGCCGACAAGCTCAACCTTGTTTTCGGCGGTCAAGACGTTTCGGAGCATGTCTCAGGCGCGTACACGGGTGAAATCTCGGGTGCATTCCTCAAGGCTCTTGATTGCACGTACGTGCTAGTTGGGCACTCGGAGCGTCGCACGATGCACGGCGAGTCCGACGAGCAACTGGCGCGCAAGGTCGCCGCGGCAATCGCGAACGAGCTCGTGCCTGTGTTGTGCGTCGGTGAGACCGCCGAGGATCTCGAAAAGCACGGCCCGAGTTCCGTGCCGGTCGCGCAGTTGCGGGCGGGTCTCGCGCTCGTCTCCGGAGCGCCCGACATCGTGATCGCGTACGAGCCCGTGTGGGCGATTGGCTCGGGCCTCGCGGCGACGCCCGAGCAAGCTGAACAGGTCGCTGCTGCACTCCGAGAGACGCTCGCCGAAGTGTTGGGTGACGACGTCGCAGCGGCGACACGAATCCTGTACGGCGGTTCGGTCAAGTCGAGCAACATCGCGTCGCTCATGCGCGAGCCCAACATCGACGGTGCGCTCGTCGGTGGGGCTAGCCTCGACGTCGCGGAGTTCGCAAGTATTGCGCAATTCCAGAAGCACGTCGGAACGTAACGTCTTAGCCCCTGACATATACTTGAGGCTGGCCTAAAGGCCAGTTCGAAAGGCTTTCCGTGCAAATTCTTCAAGTAGTGCTACAGGTTCTCCTCGGAATCACGAGCCTCCTGCTCACTCTGCTCATCCTCCTTCACCGCGGCCGTGGCGGCGGCCTCTCCGACATGTTCGGTGGTGGCGTCACGTCGAACCTGGGTGCGTCGGGAGTTGCCGAGCGAAACCTCAATCGCATCACGGTCATCCTCGCGCTCGTCTGGATCACGTGCATCGTCGTGCTCGGGTTGATCATTAAGTTCGACGGCGCGTAAGCGCGACTGCGCACTAAGCAAAGGGACATCATGGCATCAGGCGGTAGCGCAATCCGTGGATCGCGAGTGGGCGCTGGCCCCATGGGCGAGCAAGACCGGGGCTTCCACGCAGAGCGAATTCAGGTCTCCTATTGGGACGAACTCGGCAACGAGACCGTCCGCAACTTTGCGGCAAATCTTCCGGAAGAGGAGATTCCCGTGACGATCGATTCGCCATCGACGGGACTTCCTGCCGGCCGGGACAAAGACAACCCGCCCTCGGTCGCGAAGCTCGAGCCTTACAAGACGCACCTCGCGTACGTCAAGGAACGTCGCACTGAAGACGAGGCTGCGACGCTTCTCGAAGAAGCGCTCGTTCAGCTGCGCACTCGACGAGGCACCGCAAACTAGTTAGTGTCGTCAGCTCCGGTCCAAAATTGGCCGGGATCGATGAGGCTTTCGGGCACTTCTCCCGCGGCTTCAGCGTCGACGAAGAAGAGTGTCGTTCGGCGTCCCTCGACCCCCGCCGCTGGCACCTCGTTCTTGCTCGCGCCCGCGAGAGTGAGTCCTAGCGCTGCCGCTTTGTCCGCGCCAGCGACGACGAGCCACACGCGTGCGGAAGAGTTGATCGCGGGCAACGTAAGACTCAAACGCTCGGGCGGCGGCTTGGGAGAGCCCGTCACCGCGACGACGGTGAGTTGCGATTCGCGGATGCCCGTGCGCTCGGGAAAGAGTGACGCGATGTGTCCGTCCGGCCCCATGCCGAGAAAGGTGATGTCGAAGTGCGGTTGCGCTTCGTCTCGTTTGCCGTGCGCACGGAGTTCTTGCGCGTAGGCGTTTGCCGCGGCATCCAGTTGCAGTCCCGCATCGGAAGCGGCAAACGGATGCACGCGCGCGGGATCGAGCGGAACGTGGTCGAGCAGGGCAGCTCGAGCCTGAGTCTCATTGCGTTCAGGGTCACCGGCTGGCAGCCACCGCTCGTCGCCCCACCACACGTTGACGCAGGACCAATCGACGTTGTCGCGTTTTCGAGAGGACTCGACGGCAGCGAGCACCGCGATTCCCATCGATCCGCCCGTGAGCACGACGGTCACTTCGCCGAACTCCTCGATAAGCGCGATCGCGCGCTTGATGAAGCGAGACGCTACAGCTTTAGCAAGTGCACTCTTGTCTGGGTGCACAATCACGCGACGTTCTTGGCTCATGGAGAATCATCGGCAAGAACCGCCGGCTTTCCCAACTTCAACACACCGTCTTTGATGACATTGCCGAAGAGGTCGTCAGGGTCTAGGCGCCGCAATTCCTCGGCGAGGCAATCGCGCAAACTACGCCGGGGGAGTGAGATATCGTGAGTCGGCTGACCGGGTTGCACGAGCGTTGCGACGTTCGCCATCGTTCGCTCAAGCTCGATCGTGCCGCTCGCGCGGTGCAGTCGGACTCCCTGGATTCCGCTCGAACCGTGCGACTTGCTCGAGACTTCGAGCGTGACTTTGACGTGAAGCTGCAGTTGTAGCCACGCGGCGAGAAGCACCGTCGATGGAGAGTCGGCCGCGCCGTGAACTTCGACCGCCGTAACCGACTCATACGGCGGCTGATCGAGTACCGCAGCGAGCTGGGCGCGCCACAAGGTGAGTCGAGTCCACGAGAAGTCGGTATCACCCGGCCGGTAGGTATCGATGATCGTGTGGAGGGCTCCCAATGGGTCGGCACCGCTCGCGGC
>JANNCX010000299.1:0-1582 GCA_031387145.1 Salinibacterium sp. | reverse complement strand
CGTCGCCGGGGTCGTGGCATTCGGCCGGTTCGTGGATGCCTCCGCCCTTGCCGGCGGCGCGCTCGTGCCGCTCTCCGCTTCCGTGGGCGAGCTCTGGTCACACGTGGGCATCGCGTGGCGCGATATCGGCCCGGGCTTGTTCGCGGCAGCGGACCCGTTCGGCTACCTCCTCGCGACCCTCGGCACACTGTCGTTCTGGTCTCCCTCCTTCAGCCTCGTGGCGCTCTACCTCGTGGCGATTCCGCTGTCGGCCCTCACGGCGTGGGTCTGCGCCGCACGGTTCTCGGTGCGCCCATGGGCGCCCGTGGTCGCCGCGCTCGCGTGGGCAGCGGCCCCGCCTCTGTTGAGCTCGCTCGCGGGAGGTCACCTCGGTGCCGTCGTGGCACACATCCTCCTGCCCACTCTCGTGGTCGCTCTCGTGGGCGCGGCTCGCAGTTGGGCAACGGCGGCGGTAGCCGCCCTGGTCTTTGCGGCGATCGCGGCATCCACTCCCATTCTCGTTCCCGCGCTTCTCGTGTTGCTCGTCGCGTGGATGGTTGCGCGACCGAAGAGCGTGCATCGACTCATCGGGATTCCGATCCCCGCGGCGGCACTCGTCGCGCCACTTGTGGTGCAGCAATTGGCGCGCGGCAATTGGCTCGGTCTCGTTGCCGATCCGGGCGTTGCCGTCGTGAATAGCCCGCCGTCGGGTTGGCAACTCGCGCTCGGGTCGCCAGTGGCAGGGCTGCACGGGTGGGAATCGTTCATGGCGGGGTTTGGAGTCGCACCTGCCGTTGCGCCGCTCGTCGTCATGATGTTGCTCGCCCCGCTCGCGGCTCTCGCGCTCCTCGCGCTATTCCTGCCGGGTTCGCGGCGATCGATACCCGCGATGCTCATCGCCCTGCTCGGATTCGTCACGGCCGTCGTCGGGACCCATATTTCGGTGTCGCTCGTGGGGTCCCAGGCGACGCCGGTGTGGCCGGGCGCGGCACTCAGTCTTTATTGGTTGGGACTTGTTGCGGCGATGGCGGTCGCGCTCGACGCACTCGGCAAATCGGCGGCGCTCCCGGCATTCATGGCGGGGGTCGGGGTCGTTGCCGTCGCGCTCCCCCTCGTCACCTCGGCCGCCTCGGGCGCGATTGCCGTGACCGAGTCGACGGGCCGCTTGCTGCCCGCGTTCGTTTCGGCGGAAGCCGCGAACGACCCCACGCTCGGAACCCTCGAACTCACGGCGCAACCCAACGGTGCAATCGCCGTCACCGTGCATCGCGGGCTCGGCACGACTCTCGACGAACAATCCACTCTCGCGTCGACCGACACTCAGCTGAGCGAAGCGGATGCCCGGCTCGCGACCCTCGCTGGCAACATCTCGTCGCGCAGTGGGTTCGACGTAGCGGCAGAACTCGACGCCTTGCACATCGCGTTTCTGCTCGTTCCGGACGCGAGCGCGGCGAACGCCCTCGCTCACGACCGCATCGTCGAGGCACTCGACGGCAACCGCATCCTCACGCCGATCGGAGAAACCGCATACGGGTTCCTGTGGCACTACGAGTTGCTCGGTGAGGGCGAAGCTCCCACAGGCCCCGGCGCGACCGACACGGCG
>JANNCX010000193.1:0-2570 GCA_031387145.1 Salinibacterium sp. | reverse complement strand
GCCGATTCCGTTCCACTTGCTGCCCGAAGTCGTACGCGAGGTCGGTAAAGACACCGACGTGATGGTCGACACGGGCATCATGAACGGCGCAGACATCGTCGCGTCGATCGCGCTCGGCGCCAAGTTCACCCTCATCGGGCGCGCCTACCTCTACGGCCTCATGGCCGGCGGGCGCGAGGGTGTCGACAAGACCATCTCAATCCTGAGCGAGCAAGTAGTGCGCACGATGCGCTTACTCGGCGTCACGAGCATCGCGGAACTCGAACCTCGACACGTTACTCAACTCGAACGCCTCTCACCTCGAGGCGTGACTGCCGCGCGCAAGCGCTAACGACCCGCGCGGCGACTTGTGGTGGGTCGCCGCGCGGGCTCGCGCTGGGGCTCCGGGCCCTAGCAGTGCTCGTAGACGTAGCCGTCGGCGCCGCGAGGCGAGAGCCCGCGATCGCGCAGGATCGTGGATGCTGCGGCCGAGGCATCCGCGCACAACTCTGCAAAGGGGCGGCGCAAGTCGTCGACGTACTCGATATCGACCACGCGGTCGCCGTACACCTCGGTGAAGGACTCGCACTCCTCGAACTGATCGCACTCTTCGACGATCGCGAAGTCGAAGCCGATCTCGTCGCGGCCCGTCGTGCCGAGCTCGCCCGTGTTCTTCTGCCCCGCGGCGAGTCCGTGGTGGTGCGCGTGCGCCACGAGGAGGGTCGCGAATTCCACGGCGTTGCCGAGCGTGAGGCGGCCTTCGGAACGCGAATACGAGTCCAGGTTGTCGAACTCGACTGCGTCGAAACCGGCGGCCGCACACCGCTCGATTGACGCGAATTGGATTTCAGCGGCATCCGCCCGAGTCGACTCGGTCGAGATGTCGATGATGAATTCGTCGGGCCAATTCGGGTCGGTGAGCGGCTCGCCGTTTACGCTCACGAGCAATTCGCGTGGCCACTCCACGCCGGACTGAGTCTGAAACCCGTTGACGTAGCAGATCGAGTACACGCCTGGGGCCGGCGTCGCGGTGCTGTCGCGGGCCACGACGTCGACGTCAGGATCGGGATCGTAAGCGCCACCAAGTTGGTAGTCGGTGACCGCACCGCCCGGAAACTCCAGAATGGTCGGCGCGCAACCCGCGAGCACGGCGACGCACACGAGCGCAACGAGCGCCCACATTAGCGCAACGAGCGCCCGCATTAGCGACCCGGGCTCACGGTGCGAAAGCCGAGCTCTTCGGCGGATCGAAGCAGTCGTTCGTCGTACGCGCACACGAGATCCGCTCCGATGAGAGTCGCGGATGCGAGATGGATTGCATCGAGACTGCGCAAGCTCGCAGGGCCGAGGCGACGGGCGACGCCGACAATTTGATCGTTAAAAGCGCACTCGATGACGCCGGCGAGCGCTGCCTCCACAAGCTGCGCGACCTCCGCGGGCGGCTCCGCGTCGAGCCGTGAACGAATGCTGCGACTCACTTCGACCCACGCGAGGGTCGACGACATTACCTCTCCTCGCCGCATGAACTCCCCGATCGCTTGCTCGAGTGGCTCCGACTCAGGCTCGTCAAGCGAGCGTTTCACGAGCGCGCTTGAATCGACGTACACGCGCATTAGAACCGGTCCTCACGGTCCAGCAGGTCAAGCGACGTGACGCCTTCGGGAAGCTTTAGCCTGCGATGCGGCCGCCGGTACGGCTCGCGGGGTGCGATCAGCACGCCGCGAGCGATGAGGTCTGCGATGCTCCCGGGCGCGACATCCGGCCGCGAAGTCAGCCCGAGAAACTGGTCTAGGGCCTCACGGATGAGTTCTTGCTGCGAGCGGCCCGTGCTCTCGGCGCGCTCGCGCAAAGCGGCTTCTGTCTCGGGTCGAAGGCGAAGGTTGGTGGCCATGCTCCCACGGTACCATCCGGGAGCCGGATTGGTACCGCTCCCTACCTCAGCGCATCCCGAATCGCGAGCACACCCGCCTCGAGCTCGGCGAAGGTCGTCGAGAGTGGCGAGAGTCCGAGCCGAATTCCGTCGGGTCGGCGGAAGTCGGGAATGACCCCACTCGCCCACAACTTCGGCATGATCTCGGAGAACCGTCGGTGGTCGATCGTGATGTGGGAGCCCCGGCGGTCTGAGTCCCGCGTCGACGCGAGCACCGCGTCGGGCAGCAGTTCGTCGGCGAGTTCGACCGCGTAATTCGTCATCGCTACGGACTTCGCACGCACGGCATCCAGCCCCGCTTCATCGATGAGGGCGATCATGTCTTGCATCGCTTGCAAGCCGATCATGGGCGGGGTTCCGCTGAGGAATGACCGGATGCCCCGCGCCGGCTCATACCCCTGGCCCATCTCGAACGGGGTGGCGCTGCCCAGCCACCCGTGTATCGGCTGCGCGAGTTCGCCCTGCAGGTCACTTCGAACGTAGAGGAATGCGGGAGCCCCCGGCCCGCCGTTGAGGTACTTGTACCCGCATCCCATCGCGAGGTCGACGCCCCACTCGTCGAGCGAGGTGGGCACAACGCCCGCGGAGTGGCACAGATCCCACACCGCGAGCGCGCCAGCGGCATGCACGATCTCGGTGATCGCGGGCACGTCAGCGAGCC
>JANNCX010000292.1:0-2609 GCA_031387145.1 Salinibacterium sp. | reverse complement strand
CCAAACCGCCGCAAAGCCAGCGCCGGATTAAGCTCCCGCACGCTCGCCACCCGCTCGAGCAAGACCTCGGCGACCGCGACACCTGTCTCCTCGCCGATCGTCGCGAGCTCGACCCCGAGCGGATCCACGATCATGCTGTTGCCGACGCCGACGGGCGGTGCGTGGTCGGCCGCCGCGACGTACACCGTGTTTTCGAGCGCGCGAGCCGTGAGCAGGGTGCGCCAATGCGCCTCCTTGAGCGGACCGCGCACCCACTCCGACGGCACGAGCACGAGGTCGGCTCCGGCATCCACGAGCCGCCGAGTTACCTCGGGAAAGCGTATGTCGTAACACGTCTGCAGCCCGACCGTGAAACCTTCCCAAGCAAACGTCTCAGGCTCGGTGATGGCGCCGGGCGTGACCCATTCCGATTCGCGCTGCCCGAACGCGTCATACAGGTGCAGCTTGCGATACGTGGCGGCGATCACTCCGGTCGGGGTGACCGCAACGAGCGTGTTCGAGTAGTGGTCCGCATCCGCTGTGCGCTCGAGCATGCCCGCAACTAAGTGGATGCCCAACCGGCCGCTAAGAGCCCCAAGCCCCGCCACGAACTCGCCGTCGAGCGCTTGGGCAGCGGCAACGCCGTCCTGGCCCATGCCCAACCGGAAGTAGGACGAGTACTCGGGCAACACGACGAGAGTGGCGCCGCGCCGCACTGCGGACTCGGCGAGGGAGGCTATCGTCGCGAGGTTGGAGGCGGCATCCGTTCCAGGTGCGAATTGCCCAACGGCGACGATCGGAGACATGCGCCCAGCTTAGGAGCCTTCGGCGATCTGTTGGCGGTATGGCAGCAGAGCTGCCTTGAGTCCGACCCCGACCACCCCCACGAGTGTGCCCGCGCGAAAGTAGCCCATCGCGACGTCGCCGTCGAGGGCTCCCTCGACTACGCGCGTTTCGTCGGCGAGCCCCGGGAGGCCGTACGCCTGCAGCTTGATGTCGAACTGATTCGACCAAAACGAGGGCATGGGCGCAAACGGCGTCGCGACGGCTTCGTCCAATCGACCGTCGAGCGCGGCGGCGATGACCGCTCCAGCACGCTTGCCCGTGTCGGTCGGGATGTTCCAATGCTCGACGCGGCGAGGCACCGCATCGAACATCGGGTTCGGAAACCTGGCGACATCGCCCACGACGAACACGTCGTCGTGCACCGTGCCGTCGGTCGTGATCGCGCGCAGAGCGTTGTCTGCGAGCACGCCGTCAGTCACGTCGAGACCCGTGCCGCTCAACCACTCCGTGTTGCAATCCGACCCGATCGCTTCGATGACGACTTCAGCGGGGATGACGCGGCTCCCGCCGACCTCGACTCCCGTCAGGGTTCCGTCGCCATGCAGCGCAACGACCCCGTCGCCGAGCACGAACTCGACGCCGTCGGCCTCGAGTCGACGCCGCAACTCGGCAGCGAGCACCGGGCCGAGCGGCCGGATCATGGGCTCGATGCTCGGCGTGACGACCGTCACGACGCATCCGAGTTTCGTCGCGGTCGCCGCGAGCTCGCACCCGAGAAACCCGGAACCCACGACGACGACCCGCGCGCCCGGCGTCAGTTCTGAACGCAGCGCCATGGCGTCGTCGAGCGAGCGAACCGCGTGCCGTCCATTCAGCGGGCCGAAAGGCAGGCGCCGGGGCCGAAGGCCCGTCGCAATGACGAGGGTCGACCAGGGGTGCTCGGCGCCGTCGGCAGTGGTCACGGTGTGCGCCGAGAGGTCGGCGGTCGTGGCGGTTGAGCCGAGCATCCACTTGACGTCCGCCGTTTCGGCGCGCGAAGGAAAAGCGACGGCTTCGTGAGTTACGTCGGCCGACAACACGTCTTTCGAGAGCGGAGGCCGATTGTAGGGAGCGTGAACCTCGTCACCAATGATGTCGATTTCGCCCGTGTATCCGGACTTGCGCAATGCTTCCGCCGTACGCAAACCGCCCATAGCCGCGCCGACGATGACGACGGGGGCGGGCATTACTCGACGATTCGAATCGCCTGCATGGGGCATACGTCTACCGCGGACTCGACATTCGCGCGCTCGCTCTCGTCGGCCTCAGCGAGGTACTCGAGCTTGTCGTCATCGTTGAGGTGGAAGATCGTAGGTGCCTCAAACACACACTGGCCATAGTGCTGGCACGTGTCCATGTCGACCTTGATCTTGATCACTCTTTTTCCTCCACGGTTGACGGGTATAAGTCTTTAGACGGTGTGCGGATGCCTCGGAACTCCCAGTCTCCCCCGAGCGCGGTCGATACTACCTCTTCGCTCTCGGTCGGTTGCGCACCCACGTCGGTGCGGATGCCGACCGGGCCGTGCACGATGTGGTTGCGCAGCGTGCCGAGACCCTCGACCTCGACCTCGACGACGTCGCCGGGTTCGACGGGACGCGAGAACGCCGGTGTGCCCGAGTAGAGCATGTCGCCCGGGCTGAGCGTAATCGTGCGCGCGATGTCAGCGACGAGGTAGTTCATGTCCCACTCCATGTTGGCGGTGTTGTCGTCTTGCACGACGACACCGTTCACGAGCGTGCGTAATTGCTTGCCCCGAAAGTCCCAGTCCGTCACGATACCCGGGCCGACGGGCGCGAGCGTGT
>JANNCX010000149.1:0-3728 GCA_031387145.1 Salinibacterium sp. | reverse complement strand
CGCAGTTGCGCCGGGAACCAGGCTCGTGGTCGCGATGGCCCCCGCATTGACCATCGGGTTTGTCTTCGAGCCTCCACCGAGTTCGATCGCCATCGCCGAGTTGAACGGAAAGCCTGTGCTGTTCAATCCAATCTTGGCGCGCGCTTCGTCGTAGCCAATCGCTTGACACACGAGAGCGAACACGAATGCCTTCGAAATACTTTGAATCGAGAAGGCTCGCTCGGCGTCACCCGCTGCATGAATCTCACCTGTTGGCCCGACAAACGCCAGGCCGAACAACCCGGCATTCGCCGACGCAAGCGCGGGAATGTAGTCCGCGACCTCGCCAGATTCGACGGTCGCGAATCGCTCGTGAGCCGCGACGAGTAGGTCGTGGATGTCAGCGGATGTCGCTTCGAGGCCAAACGGTACTGCTGAGGTTGTGCGCACAAGCGATCAATGTAGACCCCTAGGGGGTGCGCCGCACAACCCCAGACCCAATTGTTACAGTCGAGCAGAAATCTCTGGGGAGTCAATCGTGAGGGCCACGCGAGCGAGCACCTCCCGGCAAGCAATGAGTGCGGGACGCCTCGCTGACGTGCGACGCACTGCGGTAAATATCGCTCTACGCGGCAGCCCGGGCAGGTCGAGAAGTCGAACGGTCGTGGCGCGCCCGGTCCAAAACAGGTCGGGCAAGAGGGCAACGGCGTTGCCCGATTCGATAAGGCCGATCTGCGCCTGGAGGTCTGTCACTTCGAATCGCACATCGGGCTCGAAACCCGCTTGACGGCACGCTTGCTCCGCCCAGTTTCGCGACGACACACCCCGGGGCTCCATGACCCACACGGCTCCGGCCGCTTCACCAATTGATCGGATCGCGGCATCCCCCGCCTCCCCTGGTGGCACTCCAAGTCGCAGTGCGTCTGACGTGAGGGGCAAGCGATCGAGGTCGGGATGATGGGGGGCCGCGTGACCCGGATACTGCTGGGTGATCACGAGGTCGAAATCGCGCGCCCAGGTCTCGTACTCGGCCATCTCGGGTTCGCGTTGCACGACTTCGATTCGCAACTGCGGATACTCCGAAGCGAGAATCGAAAGCGTCCGCGGCACGAGCGCAATCGCAGCGGATTGAAATACCGCCATGCGCACGGTGCCCGTCACGGAACTAAGCGATGCCGCGAGTTGCGCCTCCGCGAGCTCGAGGCGTTCGAGCACGACGACCGTGTGGTCGACGAGTATCTCGCCTTGCAGCGTGAGCTGCACGCGACGCCCAACCTTCCGTAACAATTCAACCCCAACCTCGCGTTCAAGTTGCGCGAGTTGTTGTGAAACCGATGACGGACTTTGGTTTAGCGCGGCCGCAACTCCCGCGAGAGTTCCGCGAATTTTCAGTTCCCGCAGGAGTCGAAGGCGGCGCACGTCGAGCATGTCGGTTCCGTTTCATAAGTGTTGCTTACTGGATTCGGTAAGAAGAGATTGCTTTATCTTATGCAACGAGACTTCCATACTGAGCGTGTGGAATCCAGACCAGCGACCATCGAACTCGACGGCCACTGTGAAGTTCCCGTGTGCCCGTATTGCGCGGGCCCCGAAACCGATTAGCGGATTTGGCCCAACGACGCGCTGAAGACCCGGAGTTACCTGAAGTGATCACTGCCGATTTACTGATGCCTGCCGTGCCGACGGCGCTCGAGAGCGGAGCCCAAGCACTCGAGAATGCACGCGGTCAACTCGCCGCGGCGGTGCACTCGCTCGGCTATGAACCGGGCATTCACGAGTTGCTCGCAAACTCGCGTCGAGAGTTGCGCGTGAGCATCCCACTTCGGCGTGACGATGACTCGGTCGAACTGCTCACGGGATACCGCGTGCAACACAACCTCTCGCGCGGGCCCTCCAAGGGTGGTTTGCGCTACAGCCCCAACGTGACTCTCGACGAAGTGCGAGCGCTCGCGATGTGGATGACGTGGAAGTGTGCCCTGCTCGACGTTCCGTACGGGGGCGCAAAGGGGGGCGTCACGATCGACCCGCGCAACTACTCGCAGCGCGAACTCGAGCGAGTCACGCGCCGGTACACGAGCGAGATTCTTCCCATCTTGGGGCCGGAACGCGACATCCCAGCTCCGGACATTGGAACGGACGAGCAGACGATGGCCTGGATGATGGACACGTACTCCGTGAGCGTCGGTTACACCGTGCCAGGCGTCGTGACGGGCAAGCCAATTAGCGTCGGCGGCTCGCACGGCCGGGCATCGGCAACCTCGCTCGGCGTCGTGCACATCGCGCTTGCCGCGATGGCACACCGGGGTCTCGTTCCCTCGGCGAGCACAGCCGCGGTTCAAGGGTTCGGCAAGGTGGGCGCGGGCGCCGCAGAGCTGCTCGCGGAGGCCGGCGTCACCGTTGTCGCGGTCAGCGACCAATATGGCGCGATCTTCAACGCCGCCGGACTCGACATGGCGCTTCTTCAGCGCCACGCGCGAGAGACGGGCGGGGTAGTCAACTTTCCGTTCGCGGAAGCTATCCCCGCGAGCCAGCTGCTCGAGCTCGAGGTCGACGTGCTCGTACCCGCCGCAGTCGAAGGTGTACTCACTGCAGATAATGCGGCTCGCGTTCGCGCGAACATCATTGTCGAGGGCGCGAACGGGCCTACGACGGCCGCGGCAGATCGCGTATTTGCAGACAACGGAATTCTCGTCGTGCCGGACATTCTCGCGAACGCGGGCGGCGTGATCGTCTCGTACTTCGAATGGGTGCAAGGCAATCAGGCCTATTGGTGGACGGCTGCTGAAGTGAATGAGCGCCTCGAGCACCGCATGCTCACTGCGTGGGATGCCCTCCTCGAATCGAGCACTCGGCTCGGCCTCTCGCTCCGCGAGGCCGCGACCGTCACCGCGGTGCAGCGCGTCGCCGAAGCACACCTTATTCGCGGCCTCTACCCCTAAACCACCGCACGGCCCCGCACAGCTAACCAAAGGATCAATGATGACCCTCAAAACTTATATACGTACGCCACACGTCGCAACTGACCGTAGTTGGGCCGATGACGACTCGACCTACTTCGAGCTTCCCCACGAGGTGACTCAAGAGATCGCGTCGCTCACGTCGGAGTTCTCGCGCGACCCTGGCCGCGCCGTCGCAGTGCTCGAGCTACTCGCTCGGTCGCCCCGACCGATGTCGCGCATCCGCTTGGGCGAAGAACTCGGAATTCCCGCGGCGGCGCTCGGCCGCACGATCACCCTGCTCGACGAGCACGGCTTCGTCACGTGGACCCGCCGCTTCGGCGTCGGCCTCGGCGTGCGGTTCATCAACCATGGCGAGCGGCTCGCGGGCCACTTCGAGCGCACGTTCTCACACATCGTGAGCCCTCACCTCGAGATGCTCGTGCGCGACCACGGCGGTACGGCGTTCGTGGGAATGCGGGCCGGCGGTTCAATCATGTTTCCGATCGCTACGGGCCGGGATGCCACGGCGCTACTTTCGGCTGAACCCAATTGCATTCGCGTTGCCGAACATGCCACCACGCACCGGTGGACTCACACCGAGATCAACCACTCCGTGCCGATTCAAGGCATCTGGTCGGTTGCGTGCGGTGAAGGATTCGCGACGCTCGCTGCGCGCGTCACCCTCGCTCACTCGTCCGCGTGCATCGGCTTGCGCGTGCCGAACCCAACATCGGCCGCCTACGAGGCTGCGGGCCACGCTCTCGTCGCGAGTGCCATCCAACTCACGAGCTCGCTGCGGCGGCAGTTTCC
>JANNCX010000141.1:0-6417 GCA_031387145.1 Salinibacterium sp. | reverse complement strand
GGAAATCGCCAACGTCCCCGCGATGTTCTTCATCGCCGCAGCCGTTCTCGCTGTCTTGTATTTGCTGCCGCTCATGGGTGCAGGCGCCTTCGGTGCGGTTGCCTCGGTAGTGACAGTGCTCCTGGGCATCGCCCTCATCGTCACGGGCGTCTACTTCGGTCGCGAGGGCCGCAACCGTAGCTAAGCGGGTCGCATAAGCGTGCTGCGGTGCGAGACTTGGTCGCATGATTGAGTCCGCACCGCAGCATCCGCAGCTCGATGAGCTCATCGCCGTTATGGCGAAGCTTCGTGCGCCGAACGGATGCGCGTGGGACCGCGAACAGACTCACGAGTCACTCGTGCAATATCTCGTCGAAGAGACGTACGAGCTCGTCGAGGCGATCGAGTCTGGCACCCCCGCCGAACTCGTAGAAGAACTCGGCGACGTGCTCTACCAAGTCATCTTCCACTCGGACATCGCGGCTGAAGCCGATCAATTCACGCTCGAGGATGTCGCGGCCCACATGACCGCGAAGATGATTGGTCGCCACCCTCACGTGTTCGGGAGCGTCGAGGCGCAAGCCGAACTCAATATCCAGTCAGCGGATGACGTCATGGCCGTATGGGATGACCTCAAGGCCACCGAGAAGCCCAGCCGAACGAGCGTTCTCGACGGTATTCCTCAAGGGATGCCCGCTCTCGCGCTCGCAGACAAGTTGCTCGGGCGCGCACTAAAGGTCGGGGTCGGCACAAGCCCGGCTGCGGAGAGTGCCGCGTCTGAAACAGAACTTGGCGCGCAATTGCTCGCGATAGTGGCATCCGCTAAGGCGAATGGACTTGACTCGGAGCGAGCGCTGCGGGGCGCCTTGCGTGAGCTGCAAGGCGACATCCGCGAGCGAGAAAGCTCGCGCGGCACGCCGATCGACGAGTGACGGGCCGGGCGGTGCCCTTCCCAACCCGAATGGAAAGGGCACCTGTGTGGGCGCGGATCTCTTCAGTGCGAAAACGCCATGACAAGAACCGTGCCCGTAGAGAGCCGGCAGGTTTACCCGACCGCCGGCCTCGCATCGAGGGGAGCAAAAGTCACTCCCAGCAATTCGCCCAGACATGATCAACAGGCGAGAGCGTGGCAATGCTAGCATCCAAATAACGTGAGCTAGCCGTGAGCCTGCGAGAATCGCTCTATGGCTTCTCCGGTAAATCCTCCTCGAGGAATGCGCGACTTCTTGCCCGCCGAAAAGGCTCAGCGTGAGCAGGTTCTCGCTGTGATTCGCGCCACGTATCGTGCCCACGGGTTCGACGAAATCGAGACGCCCGTCATGGAGGATAGCGACCGCCTTCACGCGGGTCTCGGCGGCGACAACGAGAAGCTCGCATTCGCGATCATGAAGCGCGCGCTCACGACCGATGACCTTCACACAGCGACCGAACCGCTCGAGCTCGCAGATCTCGGACTGCGTTTCGACCTCACGGTTCCCCTCGCGCGATTTTTCGCGACGCATCGAGCCGAGCTACCGGCAGTATTTAGAGCAATCCAGATCGCGCCCGTGTGGCGAGCCGAGCGACCGCAAAAGGGGCGCTACCGGCAGTTTGTTCAATGTGACATCGACATCATCGGTGAGTCCGGGCCCATGGCAGAAGTCGAGTTGATCACCGCGACGGTTGCGACACTCGATGCTCTCGGGCTGCGCGAGTGCAGCATCCGCATCAATGATCGTCGCTTGCTCACGAGCACTCTTGGCATTCTCGGATTCACGCCCGACGAGTGGGACGGCGTGCTCATTTCGGTAGACAAGCTCGACAAGCTCGGCGCCGGGGGAGTCGTCACCGAGTTGCGCGAGCGCGGATTCACGTCGGCGGCGGTCGACGCGCTCGCGGCCTTCTTTGTGAGGCCCATGACGCTCGAGTTTCGCCCGTTCGGCGAAGCCGCGATTCGCAAGATGTTGCCCGAGGGGGTCGATGAGGCAGCCCTCGCCGAACTCGCCGCGATCGGTTCAGCGGTCAACCAGGTCGTGGGGCGGGAGGTCGTGATGTACGACCCCTGGCTCGTTCGAGGCATGGGGTATTATACGGGCGCGATCTTTGAGGTCGCGCACGAGTCAGTTTCGTATTCGCTCGGCGGCGGTGGACGCTACGACGGCATGATCGGTCGATTCTTGGGCACCGATGTTCCCGCGGCCGGCTTCTCGCTCGGCTTCGAGCGCATCGTCGACCTCGTGACAATCACGAGCGAGGGGCAAGCGGATGCCGTCGCTCTCGTCCACGACCCAGAGATGTCGCCTGCCGCGGTTGTCGCCCTACAGGCCGCACTCATCGCGCGTGGTCAGCGTGTGCGGGTGGAACGTAAGCCGCGCAACCTCGCGCCACTCTTGGCGCAGCTCGCGGCATCCGGATTCTCCCGCTACGCACTGGTCACGACGGCAAGCACGCCCGACACTCTTGCGTTCAAGCCACTCGAGAGTTGACAAGCGTGGGATCTTATTGTTAAGTAGTTAACAATATGAATCCCGACATCACGGCCTCCACGGCCTTCAAACTGCACCAAGCCACTCAGCTCATCGATCGCCTGGCCGACGGCTACTTGCAACGCGAACACGGACTGCGCTACGCACCGTTTCTCGTGCTGCTCATCGCTCGCCTCATGGGGCCGACGAGCCAGCAGGCAATCGCGGCAAGCCTCGACGTAAGCCGGGCATCTATCACCCAGCGCGTCGCGGCCCTGGTCACGGATGGCCTGCTTGAGGTTTCGAAGGATCCGGGCGATTCGCGCGCCAACATCGTGCGACTCACCGAGGTTGGCGCGACAAAGATAGCGGCGGCGTGGAGCGGCCTCGAAGCATACGAGAGCGGGATTGACGACGGCGTCGACGAGGCGGTTTTGCAAGCGCAACTCGACATAATCATCTCCAACGGAAAGCGAGTGTTCACATGAAGTACCTCACGATCGGCGACGGGCCCGAACGCATTGTCTGGCTGCACGGCGGCAATGTCGCGGGCTGGATGTGGGGCCAACAGGTGCCCGCGTTTGCCGACTACACCTCGATCGTTCCCGACCTGCCGGGCTTCGGAGCGAGCAACGACGAGCGCTGGGTGTCCATGGCAGACACGGCTGACCGCGTCGCGGAGCTCATCGAGGCGCCCGCACACATCGTGGGTCTGTCGCTCGGGTCGAGCGTTGCGCTCGAGCTCGCGGCGCGACATCCAGAGCTCGTGTCGAGCTTGTTCCTCGCGAGCACGCAAGCCACTCGACCGCGCCGGCGTGACATGATCGCGGCCCGTGCCCTGCTGCTCTTCTGGAACCAACGCGGTTTTTGGGCGGCAACGGCAAAGGCCTACGGTCTCGAAGGCGAAGACGCCGAGCAGTTCATCGAAACCGGGCTCGGAATCCGCCGCGAGACCGCGATCGCGATCTACGACGAGGTGCGGGGCGGAATTCCGGATGCAACCCTTGAAGCACCGTGGAGCGCACCCGCAATCGCAGTCGCGGGCGACCGTGACTCGCCCGCAATCTGGCGCGACTCGCTCGCTCGCTTGCGCAACGCGGGTGCAACCGTGGCCATCGCCCCAGGCATGCATCACCAATGGAACATCGAGAACGTCGAACTGTTCAACTCCGCGTTACGCGGGTGGCTGACTTCGAGAAAAGTCGGGACCGGGCTCAACGCTAAGATTTAGGGCGAAACCCACCACACGTACTGAGGAGTTCCCCCGTGGCTTTGATCGAAGCAGTAGGCGCCCGCGAAATTCTCGACTCCCGGGGCAACCCGACCGTCGAGGTCGAGGTTCTTCTCGAGGACGGCGTGGTTTCTCGCGCCGCAGTGCCGTCTGGCGCATCCACGGGAGCGTTCGAAGCCTACGAGTTGCGCGATGGCGACAAGGGTCGTTACCTCGGCAAGGGCGTGCTCAAGGCCGTCGAGTCTGTGCTCGACGTGCTCGGGCCTGCGGTTGAGGGGTTTGACGCCGCCGACCAGCGCCTCATCGACGCCGAGATGATCGGTCTCGACGGAACTGAGAACAAAAGCAAGCTCGGTGCGAACGCAATCTTGGGCGTGTCGCTCGCGGTCGCAAAGGCCGCGGCCGACTCGGCCGACTTGCCGCTATTCCGTTACCTCGGTGGGCCGAACGCTCACACGCTGCCCGTGCCGCTCATGAACATCATCAACGGTGGCGCTCACGCCGACACTGCGCTCGACATTCAGGAGTTCATGGTGCTCCCGATCGGCGCCGAGTCGTTCGCGGAGGGCTTGCGTTGGGGTGCAGAGGTGTATCACGCGCTCAAGAGCACGCTCCAGAAGAATGGCCAATCGACCGGTCTTGGCGACGAGGGCGGCTTCGCGCCCGACCTGCCGGGCGCTCGCGCGGCGCTTGACTTTATCGTTGAGGCAATCAGTCTCGCGGGCTTCAAGCCGGGCAAGGACTTCGCTCTGGGCTTGGATGTCGCGGCCACTGAGTTCTTCGCCGACGGCGTGTACTCGTTCGAGAAGCAAAAGCTTTCGGTCGAGCAGCTCACCGAGTTCTGGGTTGGGCTCGTCAACGACTACCCGCTCGCGACGATCGAAGACCCGCTCGCCGAGGACGACTGGGAGGGCTACCAGCACCTCACTGAGCAGCTCGGCAGCAAAGTTCAGCTCGTCGGTGACGATCTGTTCGTGACGAACCCCGTGCGCCTCCAAAAGGGCATTGACTTGAACGTGGGCAACTCGATCCTCGTTAAGGTCAACCAGATCGGTACTCTCACCGAGACGCTCGACGCCGTCGCGATGGCGCAGCGCGCTGGCTACACCGCGATCATTTCGCACCGCTCGGGCGAGACCGAAGACACCACGATCGCCGACCTCGCGGTCGCGACGGACGCCGGCCAGATCAAGACGGGCGCTCCCGCACGGTCCGACCGTGTCGCTAAGTACAACCAGCTCTTGCGTATCGAAGAAGAGTTGGGCGATGCCGCGGTCTACGCGGGTCGCTCGGCCTTCCCGCGCTTCAAGGGCTAATAACTTAAGATCAAAGACATGACCAAGCGCGGCGGGCCCACTCGGGTTCCCGTCGCGCTCGATCGTGAAGAGACCGCGCCTGAGCATTGGTTGCGCACGATTCGCTTGTCGGGCTTCACGGTGCTCATGCTCGCGTTGCTCGTGCTCGCAGTTATCGTGCTCGCCCCAAACCTGCGAATTCTCATCGAGCAGCGTCAAGCGATCGCAGAACTCGAGCAGACCGTGAGCGAAACAGCCGAGTCTGTCGGCGAACTCACTGGAGATGTCGCGCGCTGGAGTGATCCCGCCTACATCGAGTCGCAAGCGCGTGAGCGACTCTTCTACGTGTATCCGGGCGACGTGAGTTACCTCGTCGTCGGCTCGGACCCGACGACAACGACCGCAAACGGACTCCCGATTAGCGACGAAATCCAGACTACGAAGGTCGATTGGTTGCATACGCTCGTGGCTTCGATCTTTACCGCCGGACTGACGGATGCCCTCCCCGCCGACCTCGTCGCGCCCGAGATTGACGGCGCCAAGTGACCCGGCCGCCGTTCGAGCCGCCCACGGCCGAAGACGTGCGCACGGTCTCGCAGCAACTTGGTCGCCCGGCTCGTGACGTCGTGGGTATCGCGGCTCGCTGCGCGTGCGGCGCCCCCACGGTCGTGTCGACGAGCCCGCGGCTCGCCGACGGCACTCCGTTCCCCACCTTCTACTACCTCACGCACCCCGCGGCGACGGCTGCCGTGTCGACGCTCGAGGCTGAGGGTGAGATGCCGGGGCTCGCGGCGCTGCTCGAGGGCGAGTTCGCGGCCGCGTATCGCGCGGCGCACGAGTCATACATCGCCGACCGCGAGAGTGTCGGAGTTGTGGCCGAACTTGACGGCATCTCCGCGGGCGGCATGCCCGATCGAGTCAAGTGCCTGCACGCTCTCGTGGGGCACGCGCTCGCAGCCGGGCCGGGCGTCAATCCGATCGGCGACATCGCGCTTGAACGCGCGGCTTGGAGCCCCACCGCGTGTGAGTGCGTGATCGAGCCGTGAAGAGGTCAATCGCGGCAGGGCTCCTCGTCGTTGCATCCATCGGACTCGTCGCCCTTCCCGGGTGTCAACAGGTCCGACAACGTACGTTCTGTCAAGGGATCCTGATCAGGGCTTTTCATGCCACTCAGTATACGAGTTAGCAACTCGGGCAGAAGGAGCTTGAACGCCGCTGCGTGCATCCGCTGTTCCTTGGATCGAGTAGGCAACGACACGGTCACGAACACCCACCTCGCACCACGTCCGGTCATCTCGGCGCGCCTTGCGGAGGTGCCCAAAACGGAGTTGTGAGCTCCTCCGCCTCACCCTGCGCGAGTTGACCGTAACGCTGCGCGAGGCCGGCGAACTCGTCAGACGCAGACCCCGACCGGGCCCGAACTGCATTTCGTTTGACCGCGGCGAGCAGCATCCGATCAGGACGAGCT
>JANNCX010000136.1:0-10253 GCA_031387145.1 Salinibacterium sp. | reverse complement strand
CCGCGAACTTCATCCAGAACGCGATTGCCACCGTGATGAACGCCCTCAGCGTAGACACCAGCGGCGGTGGTTTCTTCGGATTTATCGGCAAGATCTGGAATACCGCTGTCAATCTTGCGCTCAACCTGGTGCTGGGGCTCGTGAAGATCGTGACCGGCCCGATCGTCCAAGTTATTGTGACGGTACTCGGGGCGATCGAGACGATCCGACAGGTGTCCACCTACCTAATGCCTTGGCGAGCGACCCTCGAGGCGAACCCCGACACCAATCGATTCGGGGTTGGCGACGAGCAGGTGCGCGGGGGTATGACCCTCAGCGTGCTCGACAACCGACTACCTATCCCTGCCGGAGTGCTCGACTGCGCGGCGTTCTTCGACGTTAATCTGCGCGACGCCGGGTCTGCGACCGGTTCCAAGATAGCGTGGACGCCGACAAACATGGCGCGCCCCGACTTGTCCACGACGGACAAGGCCGGCTCCGTGCTCGACAACGACCAGAAGGCTCGGTACGACTACGTAACTGGTCAGGAGACCGCGAAGGCTGCGCAGGGCGAGGAGCACGCTGGGTTGCTCAAGCTCGTAGGGTCCGTTCAGCGCAATGACATCGAGCGGGTGCGAAAGCTGTTCACTGCGCTCGTCTTCGACCAGATTCCGAACAGCATCCGTGGGATCGTCGAGAGGGTCGCGGCACCGATTCTCGATGCAGCGACAACGCATCTCACGTCCATCACCGACGTTAGGGCGACCGGATACGTCGCGATCACGTTTCACGGTGAACCGGTAGCCCCGACGCCTACTGCCGCGCCCGTGCCCACACCGGCAGGATTATGGCAGGGTCAATGGCAAAGCAGTAAGTACGAAGAGTCGGGTACGTTCACGCTCTCGATCGTGATCGAGGGTGGCGAGCTCAACGGCCTCATCGATATTGCGAACTCACCATGCGCCGGTTCTGGAGAGGTGGCGGGAGCCGTTGACGATCGACTCGTGACTTTCGGCAGCGTCCAAGCCGGCAACGAGATCCAGTATCAAGGCAACATCTCGACCGACGGCAAGAGTATGAGCGGAACATACTCCGACGGCGACGCCTGCGGGAATGACGTGGGGACCTGGTCCGCACGTCGCACTGGGTAGTTCACCCATACGGAAGTGGCGGCCGCATCCAATTGATTGACTTGCGCCTCCCGCACTCCTAGCGTGAGCACATGGGCCGGATCGCATCCGTTAGTCTCTTTGCCGCAGTGTTGGTCGCCGCGAGCATGACCGCGTGCGCTCCGACTCAGACCGTCGTGAGTGACCCACCGATCGAGCGCAGCGACCCGCCAGTGGTTGTGGCGATCGACGGGCTCTATGAGGTGACGATCACAGAGGCGGAGTTGAGCGAGGCTGGCGTGACCGACCCCGCAACGCTCGCAGAGCACGCTGGCACCTACTACTGGACGTTCGACGACGGCCAATGGGTCTATGAGCAACAGTCCGACAAGCCACTCGAGGTCCCCGGAGCGATCGGCACGTACGAGCTCGACGGTAATTCGTATACGCACCTGTGGAGTGATGACCCAGGGGATTCGACCTCGGCCACTCTGACGGTGCTGTCAGACCAGTCGCTGCAGTTCACCGACATCGTTGACGCCGACCCTGACTTTCAAATTGTTTCCGAAGTGCTTTTCGGCCTGCATCCGTGGATGCGGCTGGGCGACCCGAAGTAAGCAAGCGCCACTAAACTCGTTGCTTGTGCCAGAGTCCTCCCCGATTACAGAATCCGCGGTAGCCGCAGCGACGGATGCCGCGCTCGACGCCATTGCGAAGGCGACGACCATGACAGAGCTGCGGGCCGCCCGCACCGCTCACGTCGGGGAGTCGTCGACGATCGCGGGCTTCAACGCCTCGCTGGGGTCTATTCCGGCCGAGGATCGCGCTGCCGCCGGCAAGCTCGTCGGTGCCTCTCGCGCTGCCGTTGGCCAAGCGCTTACGTCACGCGAAGCAGAACTTGCCGTGGGCGAAGAAAACGCGCGGCTTGAGAGCGAAGCGGTGGATGTCACGGCAGTTGCTACTCGCTGGCGGGCGGGCGCGAGGCATCCGCTCTCCTTGCTCATGGAGCACATGGCCGACATTTTCGTCGGTATGGGGTGGGAAGTCGCGGAGGGCCCAGAACTCGAAAACGAGTGGTTCAACTTTGACGCGCTCAATTTCGACGAGGATCACCCTGCGCGCGCGATGCAAGACACGTTCTTCATCGACCCCGTCGAGTCGCACTTGCTGCTGCGCACGCACACGAGTCCCGTGCAGATTCGCTCGCTTCTCGAGCGCCCGTTGCCCGTATATGTCGTCGCTCCCGGGCGCGTTTTTCGCACGGACGAGTTGGATGCGACGCACACGCCCGTGTTCCACCAACTAGAAGCGATCGCGATCGACAAAGGCCTCACCATGGCGCACTTGCGCGGCACGCTCGAGCACCTTGCGCGCGCGATGTTCGGCGAAGGGGCGCAGATTCGCTTGCGACCCAACTACTTTCCCTTCACAGAGCCGAGCGCCGAGATGGACGTGTGGCAGCCAAACGCGAAGGGCGGCGCGCGCTGGGTCGAGTGGGGCGGTTGCGGCATGGTCAACCCCAACGTCTTGCGAGCCGCTGGCATCGACCCTGACGAGTATCAGGGCTTCGCGTTCGGCATGGGGATCGAACGAACCCTCCAGTTCCGCAATGACATGAACGACATGAGAGACATGGTCGAGGGCGATATTCGGTTCTCGCAGCAGTTCGGAATGGTGGTCTGATGCGCGTCCCCATCAGTTGGTTGGGCGAGTTCGTCGACCTTCCCGCGAATGTTTCGCACGACCAGATCCACGCGGCCCTCGTGCGCGTTGGACTAGAAGAAGAAGACGTTCACTCGTTTGAGGTCTCCGGTCCCGTTGTCGTGGGGCAAGTGCTCGAGTTCACGCCCGAGCCGCAAGCCAACGGCAAGACCATAAATTGGTGCCAAGTGGATGTCGGCGAATCCGAACCGCGAGGCATCGTGTGCGGCGCCCACAACTTCGCAGTCGGCGACAAGGTCGTCGTGTCACTGCCGGGAGCGGTGCTTCCTGGACCGTTCCCGATCTCGGCACGCAAGACCTATGGCCACACGTCAGACGGAATGATTGCCTCGGCTCGCGAGCTCGGTCTCGGCGACGAGCACGACGGTATCTTGCGCCTCGCGAGCCTCGGGCTCGATCCAGAGGTGGGCTCGGACGCGATCGCGCTCCTGGGGCTCGATGACTTCGCGGTCGAAGTCAATGTGACGCCCGACCGTGGCTACGCATTCTCGATTCGCGGAATCGCTCGAGAGTTCTCAAACTCGACGGGTGTCGACTTCCGTGACCCCGTCACGGCGGTGCACCCGACGGATGCCTCAGGCTTCTCGGTCGCGATCGACGACGCCGCCCCGATTCGCGGCCAGGTCGGCGCAACTGTTTTCGTCACGCGAGTCGTGCGGGGGATTGACCCCACTCTCCCCACCCCACCGTGGATGATTTCGAGGCTCTTGCTTGCGGGCATCCGCTCAATCTCGCTGACAGTCGACATTACGAACTACGTCATGCTCGAGCTCGGTCAGCCTACGCACGCGTACGACCTCGACAAGCTCTCGGGCGGCATCGTCGTGCGGCGCGCGAAAGCCGGCGAGACTCTCACGACCCTTGACGACAAGACGCGCGAGTTGAACCCCGAGGACCTTCTGATCGCCGACAAGTCGGGCCCCATCGGACTCGCTGGCGTCATGGGTGGAGCGACGACGGAGATCGGCTCACAGTCGACGAACGTGCTCATCGAGGCCGCAAATTTCGACCCCGTGTCGATTGCGCGCACTGCTCGTCGCCACAAGCTTCCGAGCGAAGCGTCCCGCCGCTTCGAGCGCGGCGTCGACCCCAAGGTCGCTTTGCCCGCGGCTACTCGAGTGGTGCAATTGCTCGTCGAACTCGCCGGCGGCACGGCCGACCCTATGGGCTCGGAACTCAACACTCACGCGGAGCCCGCGCCGATTCGCTTGCGCGAGGGATTCATCGCTGGACTCATTGGCGTCGAGTTCTCGGCGGACGAAGTCACAGCATCTCTCGAGGCGATCGGGGCAACCGTCGAGGTGGCCAAAGACGGATGGCTTGTCACGCCGCCATCGTGGCGTCCCGACCTCACACACCCTGCGACACTCGCGGAGGAGGTCGCTCGAATCGTTGGCTACGACCGCATCCCGTCGCGACTCCCCGTCGCGCCACCCGGCCGTGGCTTGACGCGCTCGCAGCGGTTCCGTCGATCGACGTCGAACTCGCTCGCATTAGCGGGGCTCACCGAGGTGCTCTCGTACCCATTCATTTCGCAGCGCTCCAACGATCTCTTCGGTGCCCAGACAGCGGGTTCGGTGCCCGCCATGCGCGTTGCAAATGCTTTGGATCCGGATTCCGCGTGGATGCGTACGACTCTCATCCCCGGTCTCATCGCCGTCGCCCGCCGCAACCTGTCGCGCGGATTGACCGACCTCGCCCTTTTCGAGGTCGGGACGGTATTCCGTCCCGACGCCTCAGCTCAGTACGGGAGCGGGCCGTTGCCCGTGGGCGACGCCCTGCCCGCAGACGCTGTACTCGGCGCGCTTCGCGCGAGCATCCCGCCACAGCCTTGGCACGTTGCGGCGGTCTTCCTCGGCGACGCCGTCACGAAACAACCCGGGCAATCCGCGATCGCGACCGGGCTCGGCGATGCAATCGCGACCGCGAGACAGCTGGCTGCGACGCTCTCCGTGCCCATTGACGTCGTGACGGGCTCGCATCAAGCGATGCACCCTGGGCGTACGGCGGAGTTGCGGTCCGGTGAGCGCATCGTCGGTTTCGCGGGAGAACTCTTGCCATCACTCGCCGCAGACCTCGACCTGCCGCGCGTGGTCGCGGTGCTCGAGCTCGATCTAGACGCGCTCATCGATTGCGCGGCGACCGAAGTCTCCGCTCAACCAATCGCCTCACTTCCTGCCGCGACGCAAGACGTGTCTCTCGTAGTTCCCGTGGGCGTGCGTGCGGGTGAACTTCTCGCAATTGTGATCGAGGGGGCAGGGGAGTTGCTCGAACACGCGACTCTCGTTGATGACTATCGCGGCCAGGGCGTTCCCGAGTCGAGCAAGTCGCTCACATTCGCTTTGCGCTTCCGGGCACACGACAGAACGCTAACGGCCGCCGAGGCCACGGAAGCGAAGAACGCTGCCGTGGCCCTAGCGGCCGCTCGAGTCGGAGCTACGCTCCGCGACTAGTCTGCGTGTTACTTGTTGCCGCCCAGCAATCCGCCGAGCAGGCCGCCGACGATGTCTTGACCCTCCTTGCTGCCGAGGAGTCCGCCGAGCAGATCGCCAATGCCGCCGCTCGACTCGGACGCTTCCGCCTTTTCGGCCGCAGGAGCGCTCTTGCCGCCGAGGAACTGCTTGGCGAGGTATGCGAGCACGATGGGCGCAATGATCGGCAGGATTTCTCCGACGATCGCACCAATGTCGGGCCCACCGCTCTTCGACGCAACGGCCGCTACGACCTTGTCCTTCTTGTCTCCGAATACGTGCTTGACGATCTTGGCGCCGTCGGCTGAATCGACGTCTTTGAGATCGGTCGAAGCGTTCTTGTGCTTGCCCAGTGCCTTCTCGAGAGACTTCGCGCCGTCTTCGCTCTTCGCGTTCGCGGCGAGCCCCCCGACGATCGCGGGAACGGCAACTGCAACAGCGGCCTTGGCGACGCTCTCGTCGATTCCCAACTGCTTGGCGATGTCGCCAATCGGGATGAGGTTGATCAGACCATCAAGGTCGGACATGAATTCTCCTTCAATGTGTGCGACACCCAATCGAGCATCCACCTTTAGGGTACCGATTCGCGTGCGTTCGCGGGAGGGGAGTACGCTGCGTTACGTGACCACAACGCGTAGCGCCGACAGCAGCCCCGAGCTGCTCTCAGTGTTGCGACGACGCGGCACCGACGAGCGACGATAGGCGACGTTTCGCGAGCGAGTCACGCATTGTGCGTGCCGCCCCGGCCGTCGCCGCGTATCCACTCGTCCCTCTCTCAATAAGGTAGAACAATGTCCTACTCCGTTGCCGTCGCTGGTGCTAGCGGTTATGCCGGCGGCGAGTTGCTTCGGCTTCTCGCGGGCCATCCCGACTTCGATGTGACGACCGTGACCGCGTTTCAGAACGCGGGTCAGAGTCTCATTTCGATGCAGCCGCACCTGCGTTCGCTCGACCATCTCGACTTGCAGCCGACGGAAATCGCAACGCTCGCGGGACACGACATCGTGTTTCTTGCGCTTCCGCACGGCAAGTCAGGCGCGCTCACGGCGTCGCTTCCGGCAAGCACGCTCGTAGTCGATTGCGGCGCGGATCATCGCTTGACGAGCGAGGCCGATTGGCAGCAGTTCTACGGTGGCGAGTTCTACGGAGCGTGGCACTACGGGCTGCCCGAACTTGTGCTCGCGAGCGGCGGCACGCAGCGCGAAACGCTCAAGGGCGCTTCGCGCATTTCTGTGCCCGGATGCAACGTCACGGCGATCACGCTCGCACTCGCACCGGGCATCCGGGCTGGGGTCATCTCGTCAGAGGATATTGTCGCGGTGCTTGCTGTCGGACCGTCGGGCGCAGGCAAGAGCCTGCGGCCCGAGTTGCTGGCGGCGGAGCTCATGGGCTCAAGTTCCGCGTACCAGGTCGGTGGTGTGCACCGTCACAATCCCGAGATCCGCCAGAACCTTGAGGTCGCGGGCGGGGTCGGGGTGAGCGTGTCGTTCACTCCCGTGCTCGTGCCCATGAGTCGGGGCATCCTCGCCACATCGACCGCGCGCCTCACGCCTGGCACCACAGCGGCAGACGTGCGCGCGGCATGGGTGGCGGCGTACGCAGACGAGCCGTTCGTGCACGTGTTACCCGCGGGGCAATTCCCGCGCACAGCGGACACCGTCGGCGCCAACACGGCTCTCATCGGACTCGCGATCGACGAAGCCGCCGGTCGAGTCGTCGTCGTGTGCGCGATCGACAATCTCGTGAAGGGCACTGCTGGTGCGGCGATTCAGTCAGCCAACATCGCCCTCGGTCTGCCCGAGGCCACGGGCCTCACAGTGAACGCAGTAGCACCGTGAGCGTGACGGCGGCGCAAGGATTCGCGGCAGCAGGGGTCGCGGCCGGACTCAAGTCGAACGGCGGTCTCGACCTCGCTCTCGTCGTCAATCGCGGACCGCTCGCCAACGCCGCGGCCGTATTCACGAGCAACCGGTCGAAGGCCAACCCGATCATTTGGTCACAACAAGTCATTGCCGACGGCACAGTCTCGGCGATCGTACTCAACTCGGGCGGCGCCAATTGCTTCACGGGGCCACAAGGTTTTCACGTGGCTCACTCGACGGCCGAAGCGGTCGGGGAGGCGCTGGGCGTCAGCGCGGGCGATGTGCTCGTTTGTTCAACGGGACTCATCGGTGACCAACTTGCGCTCGACAGGGTTTTGGCTGGAGTGACCGAAGCGGCAGCATCCCTCGGCGATAACGGCGACGCCGCGTCGCGAGCCATCATGACGACCGACTCGAAGCCCAAGCGCTCGATTCGCACGGGCGAGGGCTTCACGATCGGCGGCATGGCGAAGGGGGCCGGGATGCTCGCTCCGGGGCTCGCGACAATGCTCGTCGTCATCACGACGGATGCGATCGTCTCGAGCGCCGACCTCGACACCGCCTTGCGCGAGTCCACTCGAGTGAGCTTCGACCGCTTGGATTCGGACGGATGCATGTCTACGAACGATCAAGTGTCACTGCTCGCTTCTGGCGCGACGGGGGTTTCTCCCGCCCTTGCCGACTTCACGGCCGTGCTGACGCAGGTGTGCCTCGATCTCGCCGAACAACTTCAAGCCGACGCTGAGGGTGCGAGCCACGACATTCGCATCGAGGTCGTCAATGCTGCGTCAGAAGACGATGCAGTCGAGGTCGGTCGTTCGGTTGCGCGCAACAACCTGTTCAAGGCCGCAATCTTCGGCAACGATCCCAATTGGGGCCGAGTGCTCGCCGCGATTGGAACCACGGATGCCGCGTTCGACCCCTACGACGTCGACGTCTCGATGAACGGCGTGCGAGTGTGCCACGCGGGCGCACCCGACCGACCGCGCACCGACGTCGATTTGTCTCCCCGCAGAGTGGACCTCTTGATCGATCTCAAGTCGGGCACCTCGACCGCGACGATCCTCACGAACGATCTCACGCACGACTATGTGCACGAGAACAGCGCGTACTCAAGCTGATGCCGACTCCCGAGCAAGCGCCGGCGAAGGCCGCGGTACTCATCGAGGCACTGCCGTGGCTCAAGCGATTCCACGACGAGATCATCGTCGTCAAGTTTGGCGGCAATGCCATGATCAATGACGAGCTCAAGCGCGCGTTCGCGCAAGACATGGTCTACTTGCGCCTCGCGGGCGTGAAACCTGTTGTCGTGCACGGTGGCGGTCCGCAAATCACGGCCGAGCTGACGCGCCGGGGCATCCCGAGTGAGTTTCGTGGCGGTTATCGCGTAACGACCCAGGAGTCGATGCCGATCATTCGGCAAGTACTTGCTGAGAACGTCGGCGGCGAACTCGTGAGCCTCATCAATGAGCACGGTTCGTTCGCAAACGGGATCTCGGGCGACGAACACGACCTCTTTACTGGCGTACGGCGCGAAGCAATAGTCGACGGTCAACCGGTCGACATCGGACTCGTCGGCGAGGTGACCCAGGTCGCACCCGAGTCCGTGCTCGAGCTACTCGCGGCGGGCCGAATCCCCGTCATCTCGACCGTTGCAGCGGGGCCGGATGGCCTGCTCAATGTCAATGCGGACTCTGCCGCAGCATCTCTCGCGATCGCACTAGACGCTGCCAAGCTCGTGATCCTCACCGATGTCGCGGGACTCTACAGCGATTGGCCCAATCGGGACTCGCTCGTGTCGATCATCACGCAGACCGAGCTAGAGGCCATGCTTCCGAGCCTCGAATCGGGCATGATCCCGAAGATGACCGCGTGCCTCGAGGCTGTTGCGAGCGGGGTACCCAAGGCCGCAATCATCGACGGTCGAACGCCCCACTCGATTCTCATCGAAGTCTTCACGCAGCACGGCATCGGAACGGAAGTGGTGCCCGATGACATCGAAAAGTTCACTACAGCGCCGGAGGCAACCCAATGACCCGTCACTTTCTGAGAGACGACGACCTCACTCAAGAGGAACAGACCGAGATTCTCGATCTCGCCGAAACGATCAAGGCCGACAGGTGGAGTCGAAAGCCTCTCGCGGGACCCCAGACGGTCGCGGTGATTTTTGACAAGTCGTCGACGCGCACGCGCGTCTCGTTTGCCGTCGGAATCGCGGACCTCGGGGGAGTGCCGCTTATCATCTCGACCGCCAACAGCCAACTCGGCGGCAAAGAGACGGCGTCAGATACGGCCCGCGTGCTGGAGCGTCAAGTCGCCGCGATCGTCTGGCGCACTTACGCCCAATCGGGGCTCGTCGAGATGGCAGCGGACACTACCGTGCCCGTCATCAACGCTCTGAGCGACGAGTTTCACCCGTGTCAGTTGCTCGCCGACCTGTTGACGATTCGTGAGCACAAGGGAACGCTCGCTGGGCTCACCGTCACGTTCTTGGGCGACGGCGCCGACAACATGGTGCACTCCTACTTGCTCGCGGGAGCAACGGCCGGCATGCACGTTCGAGTCGCGTGCCCGGCCGACTACATGCCCGACGAGCGCATCGTCGCCGACGCAGACGCGATCGCGGTGCAAACTGGTGGATCCGTGACGCTCTACACCGACCCGATCGAGGCCGTCGCTGGCACCGATGTTGTAGTGACCGACACGTGGGTCTCGATGGGCAAAGAAGACGAGAAGGCCGCGCGCGTGGCATCCCTCAGTGCATACAAAGTCGATGCAGACATGATGGCGCTCGCGAAGCCCGATGCAATCTTCCTCCACTGCCTACCGGCCGACCGCGGCTACGAAGTCACGGGCGAAGTAATCGACGGCCCGCAAAGCGTGATTTGGGACGAAGCCGAAAACCGTCTGCATGCGCAAAAGGCCCTCATGGTGTGGTTGCTCGAGCGCGCGTAGCCGCGCATCCACTCTCCCTCATCCCTTTTTCAGGAGGAGAGCGGGGCCAACTGGATTATCCAGTCGGACGCGCGCTCGGCCTGAAAAGCACAGCCTCTAAACTCGATACAGACTTACAAGGAGATCAAGACATGGCAGAACGCGTCGTCCTCGCC
>JANNCX010000285.1:0-6047 GCA_031387145.1 Salinibacterium sp. | reverse complement strand
AAATCGGGGAATCCGGGAACATTGAACGTGAACGTTGTCGCATCGGGAACCGACGCGACAAATTCGGGGATCGAGCCAGAACTGCTTGCGTGAACACTGACGAAATCGCCGATGTTGAATCCATGCGGTGCGCTCGTCGTGAACGTCAACACACCGCCGACCGCCTCGAAGTTCGTCAGCCCTACGGGTGCCGCCTTCCACAGCGCGTTACCGAGATTGATGTCGTGTAAAAGCACGCCGATGAGCGACTTGGCCTCGTTGAGCGCGCCCTCTTCGAGGTTTACGTCGTAATCACTGGTGCACGATCCCGCAATAGTTTTAATGGGCACGACGTAACCGTTTGTCGACACGCACAACGCGTTCGCGACAATGCCACCGAAGGCGATCGGGAACGGCAGAGAAACATTTGTGTCCTTGTCGTCTTCGCCCGTGAGGGCGGGTAGCACTGCGCCAATGGGGCTCGTCGCCTCGTAAAGGACAGCAGCGGACGTATCGCCGACACCCGCCGCGCTCGCAGACAACGGGGCGAACAACACGAGCGCAATTGCAGTCGAGGCCGCAAGCACCGAAGTCATCGTCGCGCGCGCTGTTGAAAAAGGCATTACAACCCCAATTGACGGAATGAAAATTCACGCAACATTATCAGGTTTGCGCTACTTGAGCGCGGCCATTCCTGCTTGACGCGCGCGTGCAACCGCGGGCACGAGCGCCTCGACGAAAGCGTCAACCTCGTCGTCTGTCGACTCTGGTCCGAGAGTGATGCGGAGCGCGCCGCGAGCGTCGGCCTCGGAAACTCCCATCGCGAGTAGTACGTGCGAAGCCTCGGGAACCCCGGCCTGGCACGCACTCCCCGTCGAGACCGAAAAGCCCGCGGCGTCCAGCAAAAAGAGCAACGAATCGCCCTCGCATCCGGAGAATGTGAAGTGCGCGTTGGCGGGCAGGCGATCGATCGTGTCACCCCGATAAATCGCGGTCGGCACGGCCGAGCGGATGCCGCGCACGAGCCGATCGCGTAAGGCTGCGAGTCGAGGCGCGGTCGTGGCCATCGCGGCCATCGCGCGCGTCGCGGCAACGCCGAACGCTGCTGCGCCCGCGGCGTCTTGAGTGCCCGACCGAAACCGCTGCTGACTACCGCCGTGGATGAGCGGCGTGACGGTTTCGCTGCGCGCGACGACGAGCGCACCGATTCCCACGGGTCCGCCGATCTTGTGGGCGGAGATGCTGAGCGCCGCGAGCCCCGAAGCGTGAAAGTCGATCGGCACGTACCCAAAGGCAGCCACGGCGTCGCAATGCACCGGCACGCCGTGTGCCGCGGCGAGAGCGACGATGTCGGCCACGGGCTGAATTGTGCCCACCTCGTTGTTGGCCCACAAGGATGTGACGAGCGCAACAGAATCGTCGAGTGCGCGCGACAGCGCGTCGAGGTCGATCCGACCCGTTGCGTCGACAGGGATCCACTCGATTACCGCGCCCTCATGCTCGGCGAGCCACGTGAGGGTGTCGATAGTTGCGTGGTGTTCGGCTCGCGTCGCGAGAATCCTTCTTCGCCCGCCGAATGGTCTCGATATGGCTTCGCCTACTCGACCGCCCTGAGTTCCTACTCGACCGGCGAGGCCGACCCTAGCGAGGTAAAACCCCTTGATTCCCAGGTTGACCGCCTCGGTACCACCCGACGTGAAAGTCACCTCGACTGAATCTGCACCAACTGCGGCAGCGACTTCGTCTCGGGCCTCCTCGAGAATGCGCTTGGCAGCTTGGCCTTGCGAGTGAATCGACGCGGGGTTACCAACGACCGACAGCGCGGAGACATACGCGGCGATGACCTCGGGGGTCATGGGCGACGTTGCTGCATGGTCAAGGTAGATCGCCACATTCATTACTCTAGAACGCATGCCCGATTCCTTCGCCGATCTCGGCGTGCGCTTGAACCCGGACGGCGGGCAATTACGCGTCTGGTCCGCGAGCGCCTCGAGCCTCGAGTTGTGCTTGTTCGACGACAAAGACGCGAGTTGGGTTTCGTCGAGCGTGCCAATGGTTCGCGGCGACGGTGACGTGTGGGCTGCGACATCCGCTCTGCTTAAGCCTGGCGTTCGTTACTCGATTCGCGCGAACGGACCGTCGACACCGGGTCATCACTTCGATGCGAGTCGCCATCTCATCGACCCGTACGCTCGCGGGCTCGATCGCGCCGCCGACGGTGACTGGCGCAGTTACGTTCAAGAACCCGACACGTTCGATTGGGGAACATCGGCCAAGCCCGCGATCGGCATGGACCACACGGTGTTGTACGAAGCACACGCGAAGGGCATCTCGAAACTCAATGCCGATGTGCCCGAGGATCTGCGCGGGACGTATGCGGGCCTCGGTCACGAATCGACGATTGCCTACTTGCACGACTTGGGAATCACGACGATCGAGCTCTTGCCCGTGCAAGCATTCGTCAGCGAGCAGCGCCTGATCAAGCAAGGCCTCACGAATTACTGGGGCTACAACACTCTCAACTTCTTCACGCCTCACGCCGCGTACGCCTCGAAGCAAGCCCAAACCGGTGGCACAGGCGCCGTGCTGCGCGAGTTCAAGACGATGGTCAAGAATCTGCACGAAGCCGGACTCGAAGTCGTGCTTGACGTCGTGTACAACCACACCGCAGAGGAAGGCGTGCGTGGACCGACGACGAGTTTGCGCGGCCTCGACAACAAGAATTACTACCGCCAAACTGCCGAGGGACACTACGTCGACGTGACGGGATGCGGCAACTCCCTCAATACCGCGACGCCCGCTGCCGCGCGGCTCGTACTCGACTCCCTCAAGTACTGGGCGAACGACCTGCACGTGGACGGCTTTCGGTTCGATCTCGGCGTCACGCTCGGTCGCGACGAGAGCCATCACTTTCAGGCCGAGCATCCGCTACTCCTCGCGATCAGGGACGACCCCGAACTCGCTGGCGTCAAGATCATCTCGGAACCCTGGGATGTCGGCATGGGTGGGTGGCAAGTCGGCAACTTTCCGGACGGCTGGAGCGAGTGGAACGACGGATATCGTGACCGGATGCGCGACTTCTGGCTCACCGACATTTCGTCGGCTCGCGCGCACGGTTCCGCTCCCAACGGCATCGGATCACTCGCGCGACGCCTCGCGGGATCGGCGCACGTGTTTTCGCAATCGCGCGGGCCCGTCGCATCCGTCAACTTCATCACGGCGCACGACGGCTTCACGATCGCCGACCTCACGGCCTACAACCACAAGCACAACCTCGGTAACGGTGAAGACAACCGCGACGGTACCGACAACAACCACTCGTTCAACCACGGCATCGAGGGACCCACGACCGACGTCGGGATTCTCGACGCTCGACACAAGGCGATGCGCAACCTACTCGGAACGCTCTTGCTATCTGCGGGCATCCCGATGCTCACGGCCGGCGACGAGTTTGGGCGATCGCAACGGGGAAACAACAATGCATATTGCCACGACAGCGAACTGACGTGGCTCTCGTGGGAGCGCGCCAGCTGGCAAGAGGACTTGCTCGAGGTCACGCGAAAGCTTGTGAGGTTTAGGCGCGAAAATCCTGCGCTGCGGCCCATTCACTTCGGTCGTGTGGGCGAGACGGTCAAGAACGCGACCCAAATGGACTGGTACAACAAAGACGGAAGCACGATGTCTGAAGTGGATTGGGATTCGCCCGGCGAGCGTACGCTTCAGTACCTCGCGGCATCGACGCCCGAATTCGAGGAGTTCAACCGCATCTTGCTCATCGTGCACGGACTCGAGGAAGACGTGACGGTGAAGCTCCCCGCGCATGAGGGCGTAGCGGGGTATTCGGTCCTGTGGGACTCCTCGCTCGCCGAGCACGTCGAACCCGTCGTCGATCACCTTCCTGGCACGTTACTCACGGTCGCCGGCGCATCCATCCAGCTCTTGCGCGCCCACTGAGATGTCGAGCTCCACTCCCGCCACGCTTGCGTTGGCCGCTGCAGGAATCTCCTTCACGGAACACTCGTACGTGCACGACCACAACGCGACAAATTTCGGACTCGAAGCAGCGACCGCGTTGTCGCTCGACCCTGAGCAAGTCTTCAAGACGCTTCTCGCTGATCTCGACGGTTCGCTCGTGGTCGCAATCGTGCCCGTCACTGGTTCACTCGACCTCAAAGCGCTCGCGTCGGCTCTCGGCGGCAAGAAGGCCGAGATGGCGGACCCACGCGTCGCCGAACGGCGGACGGGTTACATCGTCGGTGGAATCAGCCCGATCGGCCAAAAGAACGCTCACCCAACAGTTCTCGACGAAACCGCCGGACTCTTCGACACGATCTTTGTCAGTGGTGGCCGACGCGGGCTCGACATTGAACTCGCGCCGGCCGACCTCGTTGTCGCGACGGCCGCGCGCATTGCGGCAATCGCGCGGCCCGGTCGGTAACCCGTTACTGCGCGACCGAAATGAGTCCCATCTCGGCTGCGCCTGCGAGTAGCGGATGCCGCGGCACGACGCGCACGTTGTAGCCGAAGCTCCCGGCTCGCGCCAACGCGACCGTGCCCGCGAACACGAGTGGATGACCCTCTTCGCGCTCGGCGAGCTGCAGCTCCTGACGCTGAACCTTGTCGAGCCGATCGCTGTCGCGCGCGCGTCCATAGATGACTTCAACGCAGACGTCATCGGGATTCAGCCCGTCGATCTCGACGGTGGCGCGCACGTGGAGTTCGTCGCCGACCTGCGGCACTGCATCCACTCCCCCTGACTCGACATGACTCACGTGCACCTTCGACCACGCGGAAATGATTCGAGACTTCCAGTCGGCGAGGTCGCGAGCGGGCTGGAAGCTCGACGAGCTGATCGCGCGCTCTGCGGCAGCGGCTGGCACGTACAAGCGCTCGACGTATTCCTTGACCATGCGGTCTGCAGAGAGCGAGTGCGACAACGTGGCGAGCGTGTGGCGAATCGATTCGACCCACCGCGAGGGGACCCCCTTCGCGTTGCGGTCATAGAATCGCGGAGCGATTTGGTGCTCGATGAGGTCGTAGAGGCTGTCGGCTTCAAGCTGATCGCGCTCGGCCGAGTCGCCCGCCGAGTCAGCACTCGGGATCGCCCAGCCGTTCTCTTCGTCGTAGAACTCGGCCCACCATCCGTCGAGAATCGAGAGGTTGAGCGAACCGTTGAGCGCAGCCTTCATGCCGGATGTTCCGCACGCTTCTAACGGACGCAACGGGTTGTTGAGCCACACATCCGTGCCAGGGTAGAGCAACTTGGCCATGCCGATGTCGTAGTTGGGCAAGAACACGATGCGCTCGCGAACCTCGGGCTCCGACGCGAATTCGACGAGCTTCTGAATGAGGCGCTTGCCTTCGTCGTCGGCGGGATGCGACTTGCCTGCGATCACGAGCTGCACGGGTCGCTCGGGGTGCAAGAGCAGAGAACGCAGTCGATCCTGATCGTGCAGCATGAGCGTGAGGCGCTTGTATGTCGGCACGCGGCGTGCGAACCCGATCGTAAGCACGTTGGGGTCCAAGAGCTTCGAGAACCAGGACGGGTCGCCGACTCCGGGGTTCTGTTCTTGCCACGCGGCGCGAGTGCGCGAGCGGGCATCCGTCACAAGCTGCTCACGCATCTTGCCGCGGACTGCCCACAGGTCGGCGTCGCTCACTGCCTTTGCCGTCCAGTCGACGGTCGTCGTGTCGGTGTGCCCGAACTTGTCTGCCGAGAGCGCGAGCAAGAGTGGATCGGTCCAGGTCGGAGCGTGTACGCCGTTTGTGACGGACGTGATCGGTACGTCGTCCGCGTCGAAGCCCGGCCATAAGGCGCCGAACATGCCGCGCGACACTTCGCCGTGCAATTGCGACACCCCGTTAGCGCGCTGCGCGAGGCGCAAGCCCATGACCGCCATGTTGAACTTCGTGGGATCGCCCCCTTCGAAGTTCTCTTCACCGAGAGCGATGAGATCGCTCGGAGCGACTCCCGGCAGCAGATCGGTCTGGGTGTACTTGCGGATGAGCTCGACCTCGAACCGGTCGATTCCCGCGGGGACGGGCGTGTGCGTCGTGAAGACGGTGCC
>JANNCX010000108.1:0-8662 GCA_031387145.1 Salinibacterium sp. | reverse complement strand
CCGGTGGCGCTGACATTGGCCACCGCGCGGACCATGGCGTGGCATCAATGACCTGGAGATCGCTGTCGCGGAATACATCGATTGGTTCAATATGCGACGCCTACACGGCGAAATCGGATTGATCCCACCCATCGAGAAAGTGAGCGTCTACTATGACCTCACACCCCAACCGGCAACCGCCGAGTTGGCAACAACAAGCCTCTAAAAAACCCGGGGCGATACAGGTCACGTTCACCGGCACGACCGAGTTGTGGTCATATCCGAATCTGCATGGGGATGTGATTTTGTCAGCGGATGCGCTCGGCAACCGTTCGACGATGGCCACCGCGCGTAGAGTGCCGCCCGTAGTCGGGCGCCCGCAGTCTCGCGCCCGAGTCACGCGGCGAGTATGGGTTGGGGCAAGCGAACATCCCGAATCCTGCTCCACTCCTCAACAGCTGCGGCTTCAGAAAGTTATTGATTTTCCGGGATTTTTGCTCGAACATATTTTCGAATGTGTAATAATTGATTCATGTCCCTCACCGAGTCTTTCGCCCGCACCGCACAGTCGGTCGTCGCGCTCGCACTGGTGGATGCCCCGGCTCTTGCCGCACTGAGCGACGACTCACTCCTTGCCGCGTACTCGGTGCTTACTCAGCATCGTCGGCACGCCGACACCCTCGCGGCCCGGTTCGCGGGTGAACTCGAGCGACGTTCGTCTCGGGATGCCGGCTACACAGGTCTTGCGCAACGCAATGGTTTTGGCAGTGCTGAGACCATGATTCAGTCGCTGTCACCCGTGAGCCAAGCGGAGGCGACTCAACTGATTCAAGCGGGGACCCTCATGACCACCCCTGCCACCACGATGTGGGAGTCGGCGCTCTCGTCGGCACTCAGTTCCGGCTCCCTCGCGGTCGCCGCGGCCGACGCAATTCGCCGCGGGCTTTCCCCTGTGGCAGACTCGGCTCCCGCCGCCGACCTGCTCACTGAGTGCGAGCGGTTGCTCGAGCGCGTTTCGCTAGTTTCGCTCGATGAACTCCGGCGGGAAGCACGAGCCGCGCGTGACCGGCTCGATGAGGCCGGCATCGCCCGACGCGAAAAGAGCCGGCGTGACAACCGATACCTCAAGCGGTGGGTTCGCGACGACGGCATGTATCAGGGCGTGTTTCTGCTTGACCCGGAGGCGGGGTTACACGTGTTCAGTGCACTCGACGCGATCATCGCACCTAGGCGCGGCGTTCGCTTTGTGGATGCCCAAGCCGCCGACCTCGCCGATGCGGTCACACGCGACCCCCGCACGAATGATCAACTCCTCGCCGATGCACTCGTCGACATGGTGCGCCTTGCTGTCGACGCAGACCCGGGAAAACTTTTCGGCATGCGACGACCGGCCGTACGCGTCGTCGTCACCGAGCACACCCTCACCCACGACGGCGGGCACGGCTTCCTCGAGGGCGACTCGCAGCCGATCTCCCGTGAGAGCATCAACCGATTCGTTTGCGACACCGGTTTCATCGGTATCAAGTTCGACCGCAACCACCAAGTCATCGATCTCGGGCGAACCCAACGGCTCTTCACCGAACCACAACGCCTCGCGATCTCAGTTCGCGACGGAGGCTGCATGTTCGCCGGCTGCACGAAGGCACCATCCGCATGCGAGGTCCATCACATTACCGAGTGGCGAAACGGCGGCCGAACGGATGCACGCGACGGCGTCCTACTGTGCCGCCACCATCACATGCTCCTGCACAACAATCACTGGCAAATCCTCCGCGAACGCGAGCACTACTGGTTGAAGCCACCAAAATTGTCAGACCCCGAGCAACGACTGAGACCGCTCGACAGCAAAAGTCCGCTCATGCGCGAGTTGAAGCCGGGCATTTTGCAAGCTGCGCGTCGGTGACGCCCAGGGGATGCCGATTTTGATGCCGCAGCCGCAGCCGATGCCTCCTACCCTCGGTCGCGCGCCTGCGCCCTCAGCGCGCGCTGCACGCCCGCGAGGTTCTCGGTCACGAGTCGCCGCAGCGCCGGAACATCGGGGGTCGCGTCGAGCCAAGCGGTCGTGGCATCCACTAGTTCCTGAGAGGCTAGCGGCGACGGGTAGAGCCCGAGCACGAACGTTTCGGCGATCGAGTAGCTTCGGTTGGCCCAGATGTCGCTGATTGCCGCGAAGTAGGGCTCGACGCGCGACGCCAAGACCGAGGGGTCGTTGACGTGCAAGTACCCGAGCGTCACGTTGCGCACGATCGCGTTGGGCAGGTCGGCGCTGTCCGCGAGTTGCGCGAAAGCGGCCGCCTTCGACTCGACGGTAGAGAACGCGGCGCGCACGCGAGCGGCGGCTTGCTGGCCATTCGCAGTGTTGTCGTTGGCGAGCGCCGCGTCGACGGCGGCTGCATCCGTCGCCGAATTGAGCGCGAGGCCCTGGAGCAGTTCCCAGCGCAAGTCGGTGTCGATCTCGAGCCCGTCGAGGGCCACGGAACCGTCAAGCAAACCGCGCAGGGTCGCAACGTGTGCGGGCGTCGACGCGAGGCCGGCGAAGAACTTCACGAACTGGAACTGTGCGTCGGATGCCGCATCCGCATCCACAGCGAGCTGCCAGAGCCCATCGCCCACAGCAGCGATCGTGTCGGCCCGCTTCGCGGGGTCGACGTAGTAACGCGCGGTCGTGGCCAGTTGCGTGAGCGTCGTACGGATCGTCGTGGACTCGGTCTCAGCCGCAATGTTGCCGAGCACGAGCTGGATGTAGTCGCTCGGGCTCGCTTCCGCGTCGCGCGTGGCATCCCACGCGGCACCCCACACGATCGATCGCGCGAGCGGGTTGTCAATGTCTTCGAGGTGTTCCATCGCGACGGCGAGCGAGTCGTCGTCGAGACGGATCTTCGCGTACGCGAGGTCTTCGTCGTTGACGAGCACGAGGTCGGGCTTCTTCTGACCCACGAGTTCGGCCACGTCGGTGCGCACGCCGTCCACGTCGATCTCGACGCGGTGATCCCGCAAGAGCTTGCCGTTGTGGAGGTTGTAGAACCCGATCACGAGGCGGTGCGGTCGGATGGTGGGGTAGTCGGTCGCCGCCTCTTGCAGCACCGCGAACGAGGTGATGATGCCAGCGGCATCCACCTCAATAGCGGGTCGCAACGTGTTGACGCCCGCGGTCTCGAGCCACAGCTTGCTCCACGTGGTGAGTTCGCGGCCGCTCGTTTTCTCGAGTTCGACGAGCAGATCGCTCAACTCGGTGTTGCCGTGGTGGTGCTTCTTGAAGTATTCGGCGACGCCCGCCATGAAGGCCTCGAGCCCGACCCACGCGACAAGCTGTTTGAGCACCGAGCCGCCCTTGGCGTACGTGATGCCGTCGAAGTTGACTTGCACATCTTCGAGGTCGTTGATGGTCGCGACGACGGGATGCGTCGACGGCAGCTGGTCTTGGCGGTACGCCCAGCTCTTCTCCATGGCGTTGAAGGTCGTCCAGGCCTCGTGCCACTCGGTCGCTTCGGCGGTCGCGAGCGTCGATGCCCACTCCGCGAAGCTTTCGTTGAGCCACAAGTCGTTCCACCACTTCATGGTCACGAGGTCGCCGAACCACATGTGCGCGAGCTCGTGCAAGATCGTGACGACGCGGCGCTCCTTGACGGCATCCGTCACCTTCGAGCGGAACACATACGTCTCGGTAAACGTGATCGCGCCCGCGTTTTCCATCGCGCCCGCGTTGAACTCGGGAACGAAGAGCTGGTCGTACTTCTCGAACGGGTACGGGTACGCAAAGTGCTTCTCGTAGAACTCGAAACCCTGACGAGTCTTCTCGAAGATGTAGTCGGAATCGAGGTATTGGCTGAGCGACTTGCGAGCGAAAATTGCGAGGGGGATCACCCGCCCGTCGCTACTCGTGAGTTCATCACGCACGACGGCGTAGGGGCCTGCGACGATCGCGGTCACGTAGCTGGAGAGGATCGGGGTGGGCGCGAAGCTCCACGTGGCGTTCTCGCCAGTGACCACTGGCTCGGGTGTGGGGGAGTTGCTCACGACGTGCCACGCGGCGGGCGCAGTCACCGTGAATTGGAAGGTCGCTTTGAGGTCGGGCTGCTCGAACACCGCGAAGACGCGGCGTGAGTCGGGAACCTCGAACTGCGAGTACAAATACACTTCACCATCGACGGGGTCGACGAAACGGTGCAGGCCCTCGCCGGTGTTCGTGTAGGCGGCATCCGCGACGACCTCGAGCACGTTATCGGCTGCGAGATCGGAGAGTTGGATGCGCGTGCCGTCGCTCACGGTTGCTGCGTCGAGTGCGACGCCATTGAGCGTGACTGAGTGCACAGTGCGAGTCATCGCGTCGATGAAGGTGGACGCCCCGGGAGTTGCCGTGAACCGCACGACGGTCGTAGTCGCGAAGGTCTCGGCGCCCGTCGTGAGGTCGAGAGTGACCTCGTAACTCTGGGTCTGGACTAGCGCTTTGCGCTCGATTGCTTCGATCCGGGTGAGGTTCTCTCCAGGCACTTCGCACTCCTTGTTCGGCGTCAGCGGCTCGTGGCCGCACCGATCTAGCTTAGGAGACTCGAAGCCATAAGAACTCGTGTGCCTTGAGAGTCAATCCCGCGGTGAGGGAGACGGATGCCCCGCTCACCAGGTCAACGCCCACCGATCCAATGCCCGCGAGAGTCGTCCTGCCGACACGCTGTTGCTCGTCGCCGAAGTTCGCCACGACCAACACGCGAGTGCCCGTCGACCCCATCCGCTGGTAGGCGAGCACGTGGGAGTTGTGGGTCTCGAAGGGCACGAGTTGGGTTCCGTCAAACTCGGGGGTCGCGGCCCGCACCTCGATGAGTCGGCGCAGTCTCGAGAAGATTGCGCCGGCATCCGTCGATCGATCCAAGCGTTGCGCATACCGATCGGCGGGGTACGAGGGTCGGTTGACCCAACGGCTGTCGCTCGCGTGGGCTGGATCGTCGAGGTAGCCGTAATCGTTGAGCTGACCGACTTCGTCGCCCAAGTAGATGAGCGGCACGCCACCAGTCGAGAGGGTGATGGAGTGCGCGAGCACGACGCGGTCGACCCCGCCCGTGTCGTGGGCTTCGAGGCCCGCGAGGGAGGCCGTCGTGCCCGAGATACGGCAATCACCCGTCTTGGGGTTGTCCTGAAAGGGGATGCCACGCGCGAAGCTGCCGTCAAATCGGTTGACGAAGAAGGCATTGAGAAAGCGCCGGTGATCGAATCCGTTGATACCCAATTGTGCGGCATCCTCGTCGGCGAAAGTCCAACCGATGTCGTCGTGGCCGCGCACGTAGTTTACCCACGCCGTGCCCGCGGGCAGGTTGTGGCGACGCTCGAGGGCTTGCGAGAGTAATCGCACGTCGCGGGTCGCGAGCGAGTTCCAGATGAGCGCCATCTGGAGAGGGTTGTAGCTCAGCTGGCACTCTTGCTGGTCGATGTATTGCACAACCTCATCGGGGTGCACGATTGCCTCGGACTTGAACGTCAGACCCGGCGCCGCGATGCGACACACTGCGTTGAAGGCCTGCAGCAGCTTGTGCGCTTCAGGCAAATTCTCGCAACCAGTGCCGAGCTGCTTCCAGATGAAGGCGACGGCGTCCATGCGCAAGATGTCGATGCCGAGGTTCGCGAGAAACAGCATCTCGCCGGCCATCGCGCGAAAGACTGCGGGGTTCGAGTAGTTGAGGTCCCACTGGAACGTGTGGAACGTCGCCCACACCCACCGGCCGTCGTCGAGTTGCACGAACGACCCGGGATGGTCGTCCGGGAAGATCTCGCGCACCGTGCCCTCGTACTTGTCAGGCTCCGTGCGGTCGGGGAATATCCAGTAGAAACCGTCGTACTCCGGATCGCGCTCGATCGCCTTGCGCGCCCACTCGTGCTCGTTCGACGTGTGATTGAAGATAAAGTCCACAACAAGGCTGATGCCGTTGGCACGCAGCTCGGCCGCGAGCGACGTGAGCTCGTCGATGGTGCCGAGCGCCGGATTGACCTCGCGGTAGCTCGAGACCGCGTATCCGCCATCCGAATTGCCCTCGGGCGCGCGAAACAGCGGCATGAGGTGCAAGTAGGTGAGACCGAGCTCCTTGAAGTACGGAATGCGGCTCCGGATGCCCGTCAAATCGCTCGCGTACCGGTCGACGTAACACACGCCTCCGAGCATCGCGTGAGAGCTGAACCACTCCGGGTCGGACTCGCGCGCCGCATCGAGCACTTTGAGATCACGAGGCCGTGCGTGCCACGAGCGAGTCATGTCGGCGAGTAGGGCCTCGAGTTGGGTCTCGCACTCGGCGTGTGTTGCGTAGAGGTCGCGGAAGAGTCCTGACAGCCGAGCACGCTCCCGGTTGAGCCGTGCAGCGAAGGCCGCATTGTCTGCCTCGGTGACCTCGAGGGTGTGGGCAGCTGCGGTCGCTGTCGTGGTGGCGATCTCCGGCACTCGCCCACTCTAGGGCAATTCTGTAAGCGCTTGCGGTTTTGCGCGTGCTGGAGTCGTGCGCGCTCGCCGATCTGCGCAACGACCGCAGTGGATGCCCCGCCTGCGCCCCTTCATTACAGTGGAGCAATGCACACCACCGCCTTCGAGCGCACCCGACCCGCGGCGAGTGTCGTGGAACACGCCCTCGCCGAGTCACGACTCACACCGTTCTGGCTCGACGACCTTGGCGCCGTCGAGTGGCCCAAGTACTCCGGCACTGCCGCGTACGACCTCGTGGTCGTCGGCGGAGGCTACGCGGGGTTGTGGACGGCACTGCAAGCGAAGCAACGGGAGCCGGGCATCCGCGTCGCCCTCCTCGAGGCCCGCACGGTCGGCTGGGCAGCCTCGGGGCGCAACGGGGGTTTCGTCGAAGCCACGCTCACCCACGGCGAATCGAACGGGCGCAGCCGATTTGCGGGGGAGTACGACCAACTCGAACGCCTCGGCCACGAGAACCTCGACGAGATCGAGAGCGCGGTCGCCGCCCTCGGCCTGGATTGCGACTTCGAGCGTCCTGGGTCGCTCGCGGTAGCGGTCGAGCAGCATCAGTTACAAGAACTTCGGGACGCTCACGACGGCAAAACTGAACTGTTTCTCGACGAGGCTGCTCTTCGAGCTGAGATCGACTCCCCGACGTATCTGGGCGCGCTGTGGAGCACGCGGGACACGGCACTCGTGCACCCGGGCAAGCTCGCTCGCGAACTCGCCCGAGCCTGTGCCGACGCAGGCGTCGAGATCTTCGAGCACTCGCCAGTCACGGGACTCGATCCCACCGCTAGCGGCGGCCCCGTTGCGGTAAAGACGGCTGCCGGTGTCGCGAATGCTCGACGAGTGGCCCTCGCGACCAACGCGTTTCCGTCTCTGCTCAAGCGCTACCGACTCCACACCGTCCCCGTCTATGACTACGTGCTCATGACGGAGCCGCTCACTAAAGCGCAACTCGCGAGCATCGGCTGGAAGAACCGCCAAGGCGTCGCCGACATGGCGAACCAGTTTCACTACTACCGCTTGAGCGCGGACAACCGAATTCTGTGGGGCGGCTATGACGCCGTCTACTACTTTGGCGGGCGAATCCGCTCCGAGTACGACGATCGACCGGAAAGTTTCGCGAAGCTCGCGAGTCACTTCTTCACGACGTTCCCGCAACTCGAAGGCGTGCGATTCAGCCACCGCTGGGCGGGCGTGATCGACACGAGCACGCGCTTTTGCGCGATTTTCGGAAGCGCTTACAACGGTCGCGTCGCCCACGCCGCTGGATTCACTGGGCTCGGAGTCGCCGCGACGCGCTTCGCGGCGAATGTCATGCTCGATCGCCTCGCGGGTCTCGAGACCGAACGCACGTCACTCGACATGGTGCGGTCAGTGCCCGTGCCGTTCCCGCCGGAACCGGCGGCGTGGATGGGCGTGCAAGCCACACGATGGGCACTCAATCGAGCCGATCACAACCACGGCAAGCGAAATGTGCTCTTGAAGACGCTCGACGCCGTCGGCCTAGGGTTCGACTCGTGATCGATCACGCCATTGCTCTCGCGCTTGAGCTCGACTATTCAGACGTGCCTGCCGCTCAAGTCGTTGCTGGCGCTCCGCGCGTCGGTGTCGCAACTCTCGGCGAATTCAGGGGGCGCGAGTATGGCGTGTGGGAGATGACCCCTGGGGCGATGTCCGACGTCGAAGAGGATGAACTCTTCATCGTCATCGCGGGCCATGCGGTCGTCGAACTCGACTCCGGCGCAACCCGCATTGAGTTGTCGCCAGGCTCCGTCGGTCGCCTCTATGCGGGAACGCGCACAGTCTGGACTGTGACGGATACGCTGCGCAAGATCTACTTCACCTAGCCCTCGAAGCCGCGCGCGAGCGCCCGTAAACTGACCTCATGCGCATTCACATCGCGACGGATCACGCGGGCCTCGAGTTCAGCGAAGACTTGCAAACCCACCTCCGCGCCGCCGGGCACGACGTCGTCGACCATGGTCCGACTGTTTACGACGCTCTCGACGACTACCCGAGTTTTTGCATCAACGCCGCGCTCGGCGTCGTCGCCGATCAAGCAGCGGGAATCGAGTGCCTCGGTGTCGTCTTCGGGGGATCGGGCAACGGAGAGCAGATCGCGGCAAACAAGGTCGCCGGCATCCGCGCGGCACTCGTGTGGAATGAAAGCACCGCGCAACTCGCGCGCCAGCACAACGACGCGAACGTCATCTCGATCGGTGCGCGCCAGCACAC
>JANNCX010000079.1:0-4762 GCA_031387145.1 Salinibacterium sp. | reverse complement strand
CAAGCGCGACGGCACCGACGATGATCTCCGAAATATGGCCTACAACTTCGCGATAGCGATGTTTTTCCAGTTAGTCCTCTTGGTGTTCCTCTTCGTGATTGCTGCGCTCGTGCGACTGCAAAGGAAAAACCACAGCGGACTTATCGAGTCGGTGGTTCTTGGTCCGGCTTTGGTCGCCCTCTATCTGGCCACCGTCACATGCGCGATCATGCTGGCCGTCCGACCGCCCAATTTTGCAGTGCTCGTATTCATCGGATTGGCAATCATGGCTCTTGCCTGGATGTGCCTCATCGTCGCCGTTATTCGCAATGTCCAGGCGGGATAGATGGACGCAGCCGCAGCAGGTCCGTGGCAACAAAATGGCAACACTTGAGCGAACCCGTAGTCAGAGACCCTGATTCACTGTCACTCAAAAACACCCTAAATACGCGAAACTTAGGCCCCCAGCCACCCTGGTCGGGCTCCCAATCGCCCCCCGGAAGTCCGGCTCCCGTGCCCGTCAACGAGAAAGCCACCCCGAGGATCCATCCAGCAAAGGGGATGCCGCCCGGGGTGGCTTCTCGACCTGCGAGGTTGAGCTAGCTCGCCGCTGAGCCCTTGCCCATCATCGACTTCACGAAGGGCAGACCGAGGATCACTCCGCTCACGATGGCTGCGATGCCACCGAGTTGGCGCAGGAACCCGAGATCGAGCAGACCAAAGCCGCGAATGAATGCATACGCAGCCACAAAGATCAGCACGATCGAAATCAATCGAGCCTGCCTGCGTGAAACACCCGGCCACAGGTAGACGGCGAGCACAAGCGCAATCGAGCCGATGAAGACTGCATCCGCAACGGGCGCACTCGTTGCTCCAAATACGAGGAACAACCCGACGATCACCGCCGCGATCGCGGCAACCAGCTTGACGATTCTCGACGTGCGACTTTCGGCAACCTCATCCATCGTTATGCGGCCTTCTTTATCGCGCGCCCGACAGTGAAGAGCAGGACGAGGCTCAGGATGCCAACCGCGATCATAGAGATGCCGAGGAAGAGAGCGAACGCCGTCGTCGCCGCGGGAGCGAAGAAGATGACGACAAGACCGGCCACTGCGATGAGCAGACCGACGATGACGGTGCCGAATCCACCGTTGCCGCGAGCAGCGCTTGCAACAGTCGCGATGCCTTCAAAGATCCACGAGATACCGATCAAGATCACGACGAAGATCGCAGTCTCGAACGGGTTGCGCAGCACGATTACTCCCGCCGCGAGCACGACGGCGCCGAGGATGAAGTTCGCCGCGCGACCGCCACCGTTGAGGTCCTTGTCGACGAAGCCCTGCACCACGCGCAGGATTCCCAAGATGATGAAGTAGAGGCCCAACAGCACCCCGACGATTGCTGCGGTGGCCTGCGGCCACACGAGTACGAGGATGCCGATTACGAGCGCGGAAACCGCGCGGATAGCCCAAACGACCTTTTCTTTGCGGAAAACATCTGCGATCTCGGTGTTTGTCATGTCAGACATGCGAAGCACTGCCTTTCGATTCGGGACCACCCCCAGTGGTGGCCCGCCACGCCATAGGCTACAACCTCGATTGCGCCTCGTCGCGAATACCACGCGCTGCTAATCTGACGCCATGATTGCGCGGGCGAAGCGGCCGAGAGCCGGATTTCCGTGCGCGTAGTCGTCGCTCCCGATTCGTTCAAGGGGTCCCTCGACGCGAGGTCGGTTGCCGTCGCAATTGCCGAAGGGTGGCGCTCTCAACGAGCCGACGACGACGTCGTGCTTCTGCCGCAAGCCGACGGCGGCGAGGGCACCCTCGACGCGATCGAGGCAGCCGTGCCCGCGTCAGCGCGCCGAAGTGCTGGCCTGGTCAGCGGACCTCTCGGGCGTGAGACGCCGGGCGAGTGGCTTGAGTTGCCGTCCGGCGTTGCGGTCGTCGAACTCGCTCAGTGCAACGGCTTGCCGCTCGCCGACCGCCTCGACGCCTTGCGGGCTTCGTCGCGCGGGCTTGGCGAGGTCATCCGCTCGGCAATTGAGGCAGGTGCGACAACGCTCGTCATCGGGCTTGGCGGGTCCGCGTCGACGGATGGTGGCGCGGGCGCACTCGCGGCGCTCGGCCTCGCATTCACGGACGAGCAAGACGACCTGATCGCAGACGGCGGTTTGGCGTTGCTCGACATCGTCAACGTCGATCGGTCGCGCTTGCTCGAGGCTCCCGTCGGCGGTGTGACTTTGTTAGCGGATGTCACGGCTCCCCTTCTCGGGCCTACCGGCGCCGCGGCGACCTTCGGGCCGCAGAAGGGCGCAACCGCGGCCCAATGCGCCGAGCTCGACGCAGCCCTGCACCACTTTTCGCGGATGCTGCCAGGCGACCCCACACTCCCCGGCTCGGGCGCGGCGGGCGGAGTCGGTTACGGCTTCGCCACTGCGTGGGGCGCGCGCATCACGCCAGGTGCTGCGTACGTCGCCGACCTCACGGGGCTATCCGCCGCGAACGCGGACGTCGTGCTCACAGGCGAGGGTCGCTTCGACTCGCAATCGCTTCTCGGCAAGGTTGTGGGCAACGCGCTCGGCCTCGCGGCTCGGGTCGGGGTGATCGCGGGCGAGGTTTCACTTGAAACCGAGGCATGGACGGCGTCACTCACAGCGCTCGCGGGGTCGCGCGAGGCCGCCCTCGCCGACCCCGAACGGTGGTTGCGCGAAGCGGGAGCGGCGGCGGCCGACGCCCTCGGCTCGGCCTAGCGCGCCGGTCGCCGGCCCGCCTCCGAGACCCTCGCCGAGTCTCCAGTTGTGGCGGGGTCCGCCGCCGCCGAAGTCACCACAAGTGGAGGCTCGGCGAAAGAAGTGCGGCGAAGCTCACCCAGAGTGCGCCTCGAGAAACTCGTAGAGCTCGCGATCATCAACACCGGGGAATGTGCCCGACGGCAGAGGCGACAGAATGTGCGCGTGCAGCTTGGCGCTCGACCACGCCTTACCGTTCCACCGGTCGCTCAATTGCGGTTCGGGTCTGCGGCAGCAATTCACGTCGGGGCACGTCGATCGCGTGCGAATAGTGGTTTCGCGCCCGCGGAACCACTTGGAGTGCGCGAACGGAACGCCAATCGTGATCGAGAACTCCTCCGCGGCCGTTGTGCCGGTTTGCGTCGAGTCGAAGAACGTTCCCTCGGGAGTGTCCGTGTATTGGTAAAACTCGGTCGTGCGGTTGGTGCGCGTGAACGCCGTGCGGGCACTCCAGTGGCGACACACGAGCTGGCCTTCCGTTGAGCCCGTGACATCCACGGGCAATCGCAAGCCGTCGTTTTCGTAGGCCTTCGAAACCGCACCATCGTCGCCCACGCGCAAGAAGTGCACGTGGAGATCAAGGTGCACTGTTGCGAGGTTCGTGAACCGAAGCGCGGCCGCCTCGTGAGTCACACCGAATGCATCGCGAAAGTCTTCCACTGCGATGTTGCGGTCAACTTTCGCGCTCGTCAAGAACTCGACCGACTGTCGCTGCGGCATGAGAACGGCGGCAGCGAAGTAGTTGATTTCGAGACGCTGCTTCAAGAAATCGGCGTAGTTGCCCGGATTCTCGTGGCCGAGCACGCGGTGCCCCATCGCTTGAAGGGCCATGCCGCGAAGGCCATGCCCGCCCGGAATGGATGCGGGTGGGAGGTATATTCGCCCGTTCTCGAGGTCGGTCACCGATCGTGCGGAGTGCGGCAGATCGTTGACGTGCACGAGTTCGAACCCGAGAGCCTCAGCGATCCGGCTCACGGAACGATGCGTGAGTGCGCCCGTCGTATGGCCCACATCCGCGAGCAGTTTCTCGGCGATCCCTTCGATCTCGGGCAAGTAGTTGTCGAGCGCACGCATGGTTTGCCGCAGCTCGGTGTTGGCACGCCTGGCCTCTTCGGGCGTCGCGACCGCTTCGCGAGCTCGCCGCGCCAACTCGTGATGCAAGCCCACGAGCGCTTGGAGGGTGTCGTCGCTCGTCGCCTTTGCTGGCCGGATGCTCGGCAGCCCGAGCGACGCATACACACTCGAGCGCTGCGCTCGGTCGAGCTCGATCTCGAGCGCAGCGCGCTTCGAGGGTGGGGCTTCATCGAGCAGCTCGGCGAGTTGGATACCGACGACGCCCGCGATCGCAGAGAGCAAGGTAAGACGCGGCTCTCGGCGGCCGTTCTCCATCAGGGAAAGCTGACTGCCCGCGATTCCCACGCGGTCGCCGAGTTGATCGAGCGTGAGGCCCGCGCCCGTTCGGAAGTGCCGGATTCGTTGGCCTAGTGTCACAAGATCATCCACACGTTCAGAATAGCGAAAGAACCCGCGATCTTTCCAGTGGTTTCTTCAGAACATGCCCAATGGGACGCGTCATAGTGGAATAACAACCGATTCTTGAAGCGGAAGGACTCTCGTGAGCATCGCAACGATGACCCGAACCCAGGCCTCGGCCCCCGACGGCGCCGCGCAATCGGTAGTCGAGTGGGTCGACGACATTGCGTCCCTCACGCTTCCCGACCGAATCGTCTGGTGCGACGGCTCGAAGCGCGAGTGGGATGAACTCGCGCGCCAAATGGTCGAATCGGGCACCCTCATCAAACTCAACGCGGAGCACCGGCCGTACAGCTTTCTCGCCCGGAGCGACCCAAGCGATGTAGCCCGCGTCGAGGACCGCACGTTCATTTGCTCGGCAGACGCCGCCGACGCCGGCCCCACAAACAACTGGCGCGATCCCGCCGAGATGAAGGCGATCCTCAATCCGCTCTTCAACGCAAGCATGCGCGGCCGCACGAT
>JANNCX010000062.1:0-2842 GCA_031387145.1 Salinibacterium sp. | reverse complement strand
TGAGGGAGTCGTCGGTGAAGGCTTGGTGGATGTCGAAAGCGCTCGTGCACTCGGTGCAACGGTACGAATAGGTGGGCACAAATGTCCTGACGGCTAGAAGGCGACGATGCCAGACGGAGTCACAACTCCGTTGACGCGTTGGTCGTGCCGCTCACTGGGCACGGAATCAACAAGTTCTTCGTCGAAGATCACAGCATAGACCGGCGGGCAGTTTTCCATGCTCCCGAGAGTCTTGTCGAAATAGCCGCGGCCCCAGCCCATGCGCATTCCCGAGCGGTCGACGGATGCCGCGGGCACGACAATCAGGTCGACCGAGTTGATCGCGATCGGGCCGAGCACCTCGCTCGTGGGGGTCGGCATGCCGAGCCAGTCTTCGTCCTCGTCCTTGCCGTCGAACGGCGCCCAATCGAGGAGTCCGTCCGCGCGCGAGATCGGCAACAGTACGCGGATGTCGTTGTCGCACGCCCACGCGAGAAACTCGCGCGTTCCCGGCTCTTCGGCCGTCGAGAGATACGCCGCGATCGACGTAGCACCGAGGTCGGTCGTGAGATCTACGAGGTGCTGGGTGATCGCGGCATCCGCTGCCATGCGATCCTTCGAAGTTGTAATGCGTCGGCGTTCGCGAAGTTCCGCACGCAATGCTCGCTTCTGATTACCCACGACGTCGGTCATGCAGTCCATTGTAGATAGCCTGTCGGTATGGCATTCCGGATCACGAAGGCGGTAATCCCGGCCGCGGGGCTCGGTACGCGCTTTCTGCCCGCGACGAAAGCGATGCCGAAAGAGATGCTGCCGGTTGTGGACAAGCCTGCGATTCAGTACGTCGTCGAAGAAGCGGTCGCTGCGGGGCTCAACGACGTGCTCATGATTACGGGTCGCAACAAGAATGCGCTCGAGAATCACTTCGATCGAATGACCGAGCTCGAGGCGACTCTCGAAGAGAAGGGCGACGTCGTTCGCCTCAAGAAGGTCGAGTATTCGAACGACCTCGCCGACATGCACTACGTGCGTCAGGGCGACCCGCGCGGGCTCGGCCACGCGATCCTGCGGGCGCGCATGCACGTCGGGCGTGAGCCGTTCGCTGTGCTGCTCGGTGACGATTTGATCGACCCGCGCGACGTGCTGCTATCACGCATGCTTGCCGAGCAGACGGCTCGGGATGCCTCGATCATTGCGCTCATGGAAGTGGAGCCATCCGCGGCTCATCAATACGGCATCGCGACCGTCGAAGAAACGGACGACCCCGATGTCGTGCGCATCACCTCGCTCGTTGAAAAGCCGCCGCCAGGCACCGCACCCTCGAACCTCGCGATCATCGGTCGCTACGTCTTGCGCCCCGAGATCTTCGATGTGCTCACGACGACGGCACCCGGCACGGGCGACGAGATTCAGCTCACGGATGCCCTTCAGACGATGGCGCGCGACAACATCGCCGGGGGAGTGTTCGGCGTCGTGTTCCGCGGCCGTCGCTACGACACAGGCGACCGCGTTGACTACATCAAGGCGATCGTGCAACTCGCCGTCGAGCGCGACGACCTCGGCCCCGAGCTGCGTCCGTGGCTCAAAAAGTTCGCGGCGGCCCTGGACTAGCAATGCCGACAATCCCGACCCTCACCGAGGGAAAAACTACGATTCGCCCGATCCGGCTGCGGGATGCCCGCCCGATCGAACGCGAACTCCTCGAGAACCGCGGCTGGTTGCGCAAGTGGGAAGCCACGAACCCGAACGGTCCGATGAACTTCGACGTGCGCGCGAGCATCCGCAGCCTGCAGCAGCACGCGCGAGCCGGCGACGGTCTGCCGTTTGTCGTCGAGTACGACGGGCAGCTCGCGGGGCAGCTCAACGTGTCATCCATCGCGTACGGGTCCCTGTCGTCGGCGACGATCGGGTACTGGGTGTCGGAGCGATTCGCGGGCAAGGGAGTCACGCCGACGGCAGTTGCGCTCGCAACCGACCATTGCTTTTTCGGGGTCGGACTGCACCGCATGGAGATCTGCATTCGGCCCGAAAATGAGCCTTCGCTTCGCGTCGTCGAGAAGCTCGGCTTTCGGTATGAGGGATTACGGCGGCGGTACATCCACATCAACGGTGATTGGCGCGACCACTTCTGTTTCGGTCTCACGGTGGACGAAGTGCCGACGGGTGTTCTGCGGCGGTGGCTCGACGGAAACGCCGACTCGAAGAGTGCCGCCGTGCCCGCGGCCGACCGAGCTCGAGCAGCGACGCCGCTCGGTCGCTGAGGTTTGGCCTCTCGTTAGCTGAGCATCCGCGCGCCCTCCACGCAACCGGCCGCGCGACTCGTACCGTTGTCGCATGGAACTCTCCGGGCTCGGCGGCGGCATCATGCTCGCAATCGCCGCTGCCTTGTGGCTCATCTACTTGGTGCCGAACTGGCTTCGGCGCCGCGAATACCTCGCAACCGAACTCAACGCCGTGCGACTGCAGCAGACGATTCGTGTGCTCGCCGAGACATCCGAGCTGCCGAAAGCTGTGCGAATGGATGCCGCGGCTCGCCGCGCTGCGCTCGCCCCCGTCGCGGTCGGTCGCCCGGTAACGCCCCCCACTGCCCCCGACCCGCAGCTTCTTGCGGGTCGTCGTTTGAGGCGCACTCGCGCGATGGCGTCGCTCTTGCTTCTCGTCGCGCTCGTCGTGGGAGTCATCAACGTCTTTAGTTTGGTCGCGGGGTCAACGGGCTCGTGGGGTGTCGTCGGGGGAGCCGCGCTCACAGCCCTGTGCTCGATCGCGCTGCTCGGGCGCCTTGCCGAGGTCTCGCGCTCGCGCCGTTCCCCCGTCGCTCGCGCGGACCGCCGCACGACCCGGTTCGACGTTGAGACCGCAGGCG